>JABMRP010000884.1 GCA_013202535.1 Planctomycetota bacterium | reverse complement strand
GGCCGATCAGACGCAAGCCGCCGTAAAGGATTTTGCCGCCACCGAACCCCTGGTTGCCGAGTCCGTCGAACTCCCCGATCCGCCGCCGCCGATGGACGAACTCCGCGGTACGTATGCCCGATGGGATCGCCAGGTGGCGGCCAGCCGAATCGTCGGTGAATACATGGACACGCACGATGCCATCTCGGGCACCGCCGTCGACGATCTCGAAATAGGCCTCGAAGAACTCGTCGCCCTGAGAAGCGAGTGCGAAAGCCTGAAACTGCCGGGCCGCAACGAGTTCATCGCATTGCTCAACGAAGAAACCGAAGACCTGACCGAGAGAATTCGCGTCGCCAAGCTCTGCCGGAAACTCCGCACACTGTTGGACGACGCCCAGGACCAGTACGACCAGGCGCAGTACACCCAGTGCGTCGAGCTATGCGACCAGGCTCTCGACGGGTCGTACGATGAAGTGTTCGACGAGGACCCGTGCGTCGAGTACTGCCGGACCACGCTTGGTGCGGCGAAGTTCGACGAGCTATTCCCCAACGGCCCGGTCGACGTCGTCCGGACGACGATCCGACGGATGAAGCGGCGGGCCGTGTTCGAGGGTGATGCCCGGGAGGTGGTTGCCCGGCTGGAGAAGGAAGCGGTTGAGCAAGTCCGGCGCGCCACGGCCTCGACCGCCACGCGGAAGTGGTTGAAGATGACCGTTGCCTCGTCCGAGTGGAGCGGCCGGGTCGGAACGACTGCCGATGATACGGCCTGGGGAGACCGATTCACTTTGCTTTTCGAGAGGGCCCCTTGGGACGAGAAGTTGAGACTGACCGTCCTCTGGGCCGGATGGGAGGAAAGCGGCTCCGCGGTCCACGACTTCCTCGGCCTGGCGCGCGGCGAGTACGAATCGTTTCTCGACAAACACGCGCCCGACGACCTGGGGGCGGACCACCGGCGGAGCCGTGACGGCTGCCTCGCGCAGTCGCGGTTGGTGGCCGGCGGCATCGCCATGGCCGAACTCAATACGCAAGCGCGAAGCCATATCGTTCAACTGATGGCCGACGTCGACGGCGGACGCCTTCGCGGGTTCTGCCCGAAAATGGAGCGGCTGTCCGCCATCTGGATACGTTTCCAGACGCCCCGTGTGCGGTGGATCACCGACTTCTATCACCGCCAGTGGGCCGAGCGGATTATCACCCAACCCGCTGGCGATCTACCGGCCGACCTCCAGGAGGTCGTCAGGACCAGTGGTGATATTCTGCTCGGTTACTTCACGCCGCGGATCGACAATGGCGGGGCGATTACCGGTTATGCGTATAGCGAAACACCCCACGGAAACGGCTTCGCCATTCGGAGCGACGACATCCAAGAGGGCCCCCGAAAGCCGAGTCCGGCTGGTTTTCTGGACGACTTCCGCCAAGAGCGCGACGCGCTGTTTGCCAACCTGGAGGGAGCGTGGTCGACACCACACGCCGAGCGAAACTCGCATTTGGCCCTGTATACCGACCCCTGGGCAAAATTCGTCAAGAACATCGAGACGCTCGCTCAGCGATGGGACGCCTACGACGACAAGCTGATGTACGGGCGTGCCAACGTCGCGAAGATGGGCTCGTGGTTCGACGAGGCCCTGGAACTGGCCCGGAGTGTGTTGCGAGAAGCGCCCCGGTGGCCCGCGTTTTCGGCCTCGCCGGGGTCCGTCACTCGCCTTGTACCGCCGGGCCGATAGGGATATATTTCCAGATACTCGGTCCCAAACGTCCGATCCGTCCGCCACCGGAGAGAGTATGTCGCACTATTCACAGCAGATCAGCCGCCAGCACAAGGCATGTTTCCTCTTTCTGTTGGATCAGTCGTATTCCATGGTCGAGCCGTTCGGCAATGACCAGAAACGCAAGTGCGACGCGCTGGTCGACGTGGTCAACGACTGGCTCCACAACATGGCCATCCGGGCAAGCGACGACGAGGGGATTCGCGAGTGGATGGATATCGGCGTCTGGGGCTATCGGACCGACATGGAAGAGACGCCGATCATTGAGTCGGCCCTGGCCGGGGAACTGGCCGGCAAGAAGTTCGTCTCGATCAGCGAAATCGGCAACAACCCGCAAACCAAAGAAGGCGTTCAACTGATCCCCGACGAAGCAACCGGCGAGATGCTGGAGGTGATCTGCGAGGTCCCCGCCTGGGTCGAACCGATGGCCGCCGGCGGTACGCCCATGTGTACCATGCTCTACGAAGCCTACTACATGCTCGAGGAGTGGATCAAGGACCATCGCGGCAGCTTTCCGCCGATCGTGATTCACATCACCGACGGCGAGGCGACCGACTGCGAGGATCAGATCAACGACCCGATCAAGTACGCCGAGTCGCTGCGCAGTTTGCAGACCAACGACGGCAACGTGCTCTTGTTGAATTGCCACGTCTCGGCCATTGCCGCCGATCCGATCGAATTTCCCGGCGAAAAGGCCGGGCTGCCGGCCGAGGATCAGTTCGCCCGGGTACTGTTCGACATGTCCAGCCCGTTGCCCGAGACTTTCATCAAACGGGCGCGTGGCGAAGGCTATGAAATTGCCGACAATGCGCGCGGAATGGCCTTCAACATGCACCTGATCAGCCTGATTCATTTTCTCGACATGGGAACGCGGATTGCGCCGGGATTGAGGTGAGAAGTAGGGACTAGGGACTAGCGATTAGCGATTAGGGACTAGCGATTGGTGGATCTGCCACGCCCACGGGTTGCATCCCGTGGGTCTGGCCTGACAGCGGACCGCAGCGATTGGATACGCCCAGCGCGAGGAAATGGAGAGTAAGGAAATCGACATGTCGGAGCCTTTTGATCCTTATTACAAATGGCTGGGGATCGCCGCCAAGGATCAGCCGCCCAACTGCTACCGCCTACTGGGTATCGAGCGGTTCGAGGAAGATCCCGATGTGATCGCCAATGCGGCCGACCAGCGCATGGGCCACGTGCGCACCTTTCAGGCCGGCGAACACTCGGCCCAGTCGCAGCAGATTCTTTCCGAACTGGCTCGTGCGAAGGTCGAGCTGCTCAATTCCCAGAAGAAAGCAGGCTACGACGAGGCCCTTCGCGCCGAACTCCAACAGCCCGTTGTCCAAGCGCCCGTTGTCCAAGCGCCCGCCGTCCAGACACCCGTCCAAACACCCGTCCCGACGGTCCCCACTCCAAGCATCATCGCGCCGGCTCCAGTCGCTGTCGAACCGGCTCCAGAGGAAATGTCCACGGCCGGGTGCGTCGTATTTCTGGTCGACGAATCCACGAGCATGAGCGCGCGGGTGGCGCAAGGGACCAAGTCGAAAGTCGAGTCGATCGCCACGGCGTTGAACTCGCTGTTGAATCAGTTGACCTATCTGCCACCGTCCGACGGGGCCCTGGTCGGGTATCGCGGCGGGGGCCATATCGGATGCCGCTGGAAGGGGCCGCTTGGGGGGCGCGAGTTCGTGCCGACCGACCAGTTGGGCGACGCGCCGGCGGCGGTGGAGGATCGGGTGCGGAAGATTCCCGGACTGGGTGGATTCGGCGTGGCGCGCCAAGAAACGATCCGCTTTCCGGTATGGTACATTCCGGAGTTGGGCCAACGGGCGCCGGCGGCCGAGGCGTTTCGCTACTGCGCCGAGTTGTTGAGCCGCCGCGCTGCCGGGGGTATCCTCGATGCCAAGCCGCCGCTGGTCATTCATTTTGTCGCCGACTTGCCCGCCGACGAGTCACTCGCCGAGGCGGTCCAACCGGTCGCCGAGTGGAAGACGCCGCTGGGCCATCCGTTGGTGTTCCACGTGCATCTCGGTTCGGCGGCCCGCGTTCCACCCACGCTGTATGCCTCGACCGACGCCCATCTGACCGAAGGCCCGCGGCGCGAGATGTTTCGGGCGTCCGGGGAGCTTCTTCCGTCGATGATCGACGCGTTGCGGAGTGTCAAGGTGACGGTCAACGCCGGCGCTCGAGGGATGGTCTATCACGGTCAGATGGCCGACCTGATTCGGTTTTTCTCGGTGGTCAAGGCGTATGCAATGCAGGCGGCGCCGGCCCCCAAGCCGTTGCCCGCTCCCGCGCCATCGCCCGTTCCCATGCCGGCAGCTCCCGTCGTGACCGCACCCGCCTCACCCGAACCAACACCCCCGTCGATTTCGGCCGATTCGGCGAACCCACCTCCGCTTCAGTCGCCGCCGGAGCCAAAGCCAATACCCGAGCTTGAGACGCCGCCGGAACCAGAGGCAGCAGCCGAGCCAGAGACGCTGTCCGAACCGGTTTCCGAGGAAACGAAGGAGCCGGTTACCGATGCGGTGGCCCCCGAACCGGTGCCCGAAGAAACGTCAACGACTGCTCCCGAGACGCCGCCGCCGGTGGAATCCGTTTCTGAGGAAACGCCCGAGAAAGCGGCTCCCGAGGAAACGCCTTCCGCGGAAACGACCGCTGAAGCAAAACCTCCCGAGGAATCGACTGCCGAAAAGAGCACCCCGGGCGGTCGGGTTCTTGTCGTCCTGTTGCTGGACCGATCGGTCGAGGCGCCCCAGGCCGAGGGGCCCAACGTGTGGCTCCGCGTGCAACAGCGGGGCAACGAGGTATTGCAGGAGATCGTGCGGAAAGGCGGCGGCCAAATCGACGTCTCGCCGATTGCCTACGGTGGAGATAGCCAGGGCGAAACGGAGATCGCTTCACCGCTGTCGGGATCGCTGGCCGAGCAACTCTATGTGGCCGATACGGAGTTGGTCGGCGGGGCACGGCGGATCGAAGAGACGACCGAGCAGATTCCCAACGGCGTCGGTGGCTTGGTCTCGGTCACGCGGAAGCAACCGGTCTTTATCGACATGCCGCCCGCTCCGGCCACGTCGCCGGTGACCCCGTTTTCGGCAGCCGCCCAAGTGGCCGAGTGCTGGACGGCCGACCATCCGGACGATGCCTTGGGCGTGCTCGTGCTGCACTTGACACGAGGCCGGTTCGACCCACAACAATTCGACGAGGCGGTGGCCTCGCTGGCCAACCCCGATCCGGCCGTCGGCTCGCCCGTGCTCTATCACTTGGTGCTGACCGAGACACCGCGCCGTTCGGTTGCCTACCCGGCCGTGCCGGACGAGATCGCCGATCCGGCGATTCGCAAATTATGGGAAGCCAGCGATCCGCTGCTGGGAGCGGACGCTCTGGCCGCCGAACGGCCGGGGCTCGTGACGCCCGAGTCGCGAGGATTCGTGGTCAATGGAAAGTTCGACCTGCTACTGCCGGGTCTCCGGCACGCCCTGGCAAACGACTAAGACGAGAGCCGATGATGCAATTCGAGTCCCGTGTATTGTCACTACCCAAGGACCCCGACGATCCGCGGCGGTATCAGGATGCCTCGGCGGTCGACGAGCAGCGGGCGGTTGCCGCCGTGGCCGACGGCGTCGCTTCGGCGATCTTCTCCGGCCCCTGGGCGGAGATTCTCGTTGCAGCGACGGTCCGCGACACGCCCGACCCCACCGATCGGGATGCCTTCGACGATTGGCTCACCCGGCAACGGGAAGCGTGGCAGCGGGAGGTCGACGGTTCCGAGCTGAACATGTTTCAGAAGGCGAAGATGCGCGACGGCGCCTTTTCGACCTTGCTGGGCCTGTGGCTGAGCGAACACGACGGGCAAGACCAACAGCCGCCGGACACGTATCGGATGCACGGCTTCGCCTTCGGCGATTCGTGTCTGTTCCACGTCCGCGACGGCAGCACGCTGCGCGTCTTTCCCATGTGTACTCCAGAGGAGTTGGAAGCTGATCCGGTCGTGTTGGGTAGCATCGACCTGAATCGCGACCGCCAACTGGCCGTGGAAACGCTCGATGCCGACTGTCGGGCCGGCGACCTGCTGGTGTTATGCACCGATGCCGTGGCCCTCTGGGCGCTCCAACAGCGCGACGAAGGAAACCCACCCGCCTGGGAGAAACACTGGGAGATGGGCGACGACGAGTGGACCCAGTGGGTCGTTGGCCTTCGCGAGGAAGGCAAGATGCGGTTCGACGACACGACGCTCGTGCTGCTGCGGGTCGGGGGCCAAGCCGCGGCATACCTGGAAGGTGAGGAGGAGAACGAAGAATCGGGCGAAGAGTCGGGAGAAGAGACCACCGGCAGCGGCGTCGAACTGGCCGAAGAGTCGCCGTCGCGCCCATGGCTCGATCAGGCCGTCGACCGAGGAGCCGAGATCTCCCGAAACGTCGGCTCGGCCATCTCGAAGTTCGCCGGGCGATGGCGTAAAGACGGTAAAGGGAAGGGAGAGTAGCCGATGCGCTGCGAGTGCGGCACGGAATCTCCACCCGATCAAACACTATGCTCCCATTGCGGAAGAACGATTGGGAACCGTTCGAACCGGCGCCGGTTGTTCTTCGACGGAGCCGTTGGCGCAGCGCTCTTGCTCGCGCTGGGTGCCGTCTTCGCCGTGGATCGTGGTTGTGGTTCAGCGCGGGTCGTCGAGCTGGACGAGTCGGTCGAAACGGCGGGCGAGGACGGCGAAGCTGATCGCCAGGGAAGGCGGACTTTGCGGCTGGCTGTGACGCCGCCGCAGTACGACGACGTGGGCCGCCTCTTGCGCGAGGAACTGGGGAGCGGTTATCAGTACAAGGCGATCCACCTGACGGATCTGCTGTACTACCGGCAGATCGAACCGTACGACGTCGTGTTTCTCACCTGCGCCGATCTGCCCCCGAGTTGGGACGCGGAGATGGGCGACGAGCGGCGCGGCCCGATCAGCCAGACGAGGGCGACCGACGCCGACGGGCCGGTGGTTCGGCGTCTCCGGGCGAGCCTGCGGCAGTACGTTCGCGGCGGCGGAACGCTGTACGTGTCGGATCTGCATCTGCGGGTGCTCGCCTTTGTCTTTCCCGAGGTGATCGATTGGTCCAAGTTTGGCTGGGGCGCGGATCAAGCGGTCGATGCCGAGGTGCTCGACACGGAACTCCGCGCGCGGCTGGGAGCGTCGATCCGGCTCCATTTCGACAAGGTCACGTGGCGTCCCGCGGCGATCAAGAGTGACAACGCGACGGTCTACCTGCGTGGATCCTACCACACGCTCGAAGGCCACCGGCAAACCGGGCCGCTGCTGGTCAAGGTGCCCGTCGGCGACGGAGCGATCATCTTCACCTCCTTCCACAACGAAAAGCAGCTAGGCGCCACCGAGGTTGAGCTGCTCAAGCATCTCGTCGCGGCCACGGTGACCGCCCGGGTTGAGTCGAAGGTGCGCAAGACGATGATCAGCGGCGGCTTCTCGCCCGTACAGGGCAACCTGCTTAGCGCGTCGTCCGGCAGCCAATCGGTCACGCGAACGTACCGCTGCCGCAGCGAGGGGACCTTGCAGTTCGTGCTCGGATTCGAGGGCCGCGACGCCCGGCTGCGGCTGGAAATCACCGGTCCCGACGGCCGTCACTTCGAGGAGACGGGGACCACGACCTTCACCGTCGAAGTACCGCGAGCCAAGGAAGGATCTTGGCAGTACACTATCACCGCCCTGGAAGTGCCGTACGAGAATTTCTCCTTCACGCTGACTGTGGGTGAGGAAGAGTAACGGTTCGCATTCGCGGAAATCGTAGGGTGGGACAATCGCAGCGCCGGCCCACCATTGCATCGCTGCAATCACCGAATCGGGATCCACGCCCACGGGTTGCATCCCGTGGGTCGGATTGAAGGGGATAACGGCCACGTGCCGCGGGACCCGGGGGGTGCAACCCCCGGGCGTGGATAACGCTCCCTATTGCGGATAACACCCCGGCAGGTCTTCGGCGTACCAGTGGTTTAGCACCTCTTGCCACTGGTCGGGATTGCTCGCGGCGACGAACGCGTCGCGAACTTCTTTCGCTTGCGGATGCAGCCGCGAATACTTGATACCGAATTTGCACATCCGCCGGCAGGCGCGCTGCGGGCCGTAGAGTTGCTCGGCCATGCGGTAATGGTCGGCAATCACGTCGCGCTGTTGAAAAAGACTGGGCGGTTCGGGCAACGGTTTGCCGGCCGCCAAGGCGCGTGCCTGGGAGAAGATCCACGGATTGCCGATCGCCCCGCGAGCGACCGTTACGCCGTCCACGCCCGTGGTGGCGATCATGTCGAGGCAATCCCGTGCCGTGAACAGATCGCCGCTACCCAACACGGTGCGCTCCGGTGCGTGTTGCTTTACCTGCCGGAGAAACTCCCGGGAGCTACGCCCTTCATACCGCTGGCGGACCGTCCGGCCGTGGACGGTGACCATCGCCGCGCCGCGGTCGAACACGCCGTCGAAGATCGTGAAGAAATCGTCGCGGCTTTGCTCGGTGTCGTCGAAACCGCGCCGCATCTTCACCGTCACCGGCACTTCCGGCGGCACGGCCTGGCGCACTCGCGAGACGATCTCCAGCGCCGTCGCCGGGTGGCTCAACAGATAGCCGCCGCGGCACTTCCCCACCACTTTCTTCACCGGGCAGCCGAAGTTGACGTCGATCACGTCGAACCCGGCCTCGACCAATTTCACCGCGGCGGGGCCGAAATCCTCGGGATTGCTGCCCATCAATTGAGCACCGGCCGGGTGTTCATCGTCCGACACGCGCAGGTAGCGCTGCGCCTTGGTGCCCTTGCTCACGTCCATCACAAACCGGTCGAGCACGACTTCGCCAACCGTGTACGACGCGCCCAATCGCCGCGCGATCACCCGCATGGCCCAGTCGCTGTAGCCGCTCAGCGCCGCTTGGACGACTGGAAAACCGATCGCCACGGGGCCGATGTGAAGGGGATTGAGAGTGGTTGGCATGAGATGGCGCCGGGGAGTGAAAAAGGGGGACTGGCTCCGAGCACGAAACGAGTTCAATCCTTCTGAGAACGGTTGCCGCGAGGTGCCTGTCCCCCTTTTTTACGGCGCCTCCCGGTGGTCCGTCCGAAAAAGGGGACAGGCACCGCCGGCAACGCTTTTGCCTGCTTCGGAACCGGGCTCTCGACGGAGCCAGTCCCCCTT
>JABMRP010000883.1 GCA_013202535.1 Planctomycetota bacterium | reverse complement strand
GCCTCCGGGCGCGCGGCATGGAAACGAACTGACCGCAATATGGCCGCCAAAGGTGCCGCGCGTCAAGCCCCGGGGGCTGATCCTTCGCCACTTGCCGGCGCAAAAAAATCGGGCGGCAGTGTGGCTGCCGCCCGATCGATGCAATTGCGAAGCGCGTGTTTCGAAGCAAGTGCTACGCAAACGCCTTACTGAAATACTCCTTGCTCCCTTCGGGGTCGGGCTTCATCGTCTCACCGCCCTCTTGCCAGTTGGCCGGGCAGACCTCGCCGTGCTCCTCGTGGAATTGCAGTGCCTTGACCATCCGCAGGGCTTCGCCCACGTTGCGTCCCAGCGGCAGATCGTTGACCACTTGATGGCGAACGATTCCCTGCTTGTCGATCAGGAACAACCCTCGCAGGGCAATTCCGGCGTCGAGGAGAACGTCGTAGGCTTCGGCGATCTTCTTGTCCAGATCGGCCACCAAAGGATAGGCGATGTCGCCCAGCCCGCCCTCGGCTCGCGGCGTATTGCGCCAAGCCAGATGGGTAAAGTGGCTATCGACCGAACAGCCGAGCAACTGGACGCCCGCCTGCTCGAACTGGGCGGTCGCTTCGGAGAACGCGATGATTTCCGTCGGGCAAACGAAGGTAAAATCGAGCGGATAGAAGAACAACACCACGTATTGCCCCTGGTAATCGGCCAGGGAAACTTGCGCGAAAGAGCCGTCCGGCAAGACGGCCTGCGCGCTGAACTCGGGGGCGGGCTTGCCAACCAATACACTCATTACGGTAGCTCCTTGTGTGAAATCATGCGTGTCACGTCCGGGGGATCGCGCCGGCCGACGTGGCACGGGCGCGGATGTGTTTTCCATCGATGAACGGGCAGGGTATTTTTTCCGCCGTCGGCGAATTGTCAATCGCGCCCGCTGGCCGTTTACCCGGGCCGGCCACTGGTACGCAGTTTCGAGCGTCCCTGACGTGCCGTTGCGAAGGTG
Organism: Planctomycetota bacterium; assembly: GCA_013202535.1. Taxonomy (GTDB): domain Bacteria; phylum Planctomycetota; class Planctomycetia; order Pirellulales; family Thermoguttaceae; genus JABMRP01. The sequence goes on along the minus strand of JABMRP010000883.1, from coordinate 1,063 downwards.
ACACTTTGGGTAGTCAAAAGTACCACTCGTCCTCACCGCCCCCCTTGCGACATGGATGGGCACCCCCCATGAAGCACCTCCTGCGGTTCGGAACGTGCCGCCGAACGGCCTCCCGCATTGCACTTTGCGAGGTAGGGCATTAGTCTGGCATGGGCGTTGCCCGTGAGAGTTGCCACAGGCTCCCGCCTCGGACAACTTCACCGATCCGGACTTCCCGCGAGCGAAGCGATGTACCATTTTTTTGCCGAAATGATCCGACCGCTCCCGCTGGTCATGATCCTGTTGGTCATCGGCATGGCCAGACTCTGGCTGCGGCGACGAGAGACTCCGGGACGTCTATGGTGGGTCATTGCGCCGACAGCGATTCTGTGGTTGATCTGCGCCCCCATTGTGGGGCATCTGGCGATCAGAACCCTTGAGTGGCGTTACCCCGTCGACGCACGGCCGCCGGAAAGAGACGAATTCGACGCGATCGTGGTGCTCAGTGGCGGACTTGAGGTTCACGACGCCCAGGGCCGATACATCGAGGTCTCGCCCGACACCATGTATCGCTGCTCGCGCGGGGCCCTTTTGTACCGTCAGGCGGAGGGCGAGTGTCCCATGGTGCTCTGTGGCGGCAAGGTCGAGGTCGAGCGGCCGGGACCGATGCTGGCCGACGCGATGCGTGAGTTCATGCTCACCGCCGGAGTGGACCCGGAGGATCTGATCGTCGAAAACGAATCGACCACGACGTATGAGAACGCCCTCTACGCGTGTCGGCTGCTTCAGGAGCGGGAAATCACGCGAATTGCCCTGGTCACCGATGCGTTGCACATGACTCGATCGGTGGCCTGTTTCGAGGCTCAGGGGGTTGCCGTGGTGGCCGTGCCGTGCCAATATCGGGCGTCGCGAATGCAGTGGTCGGTGGGAGCATTTCTGCCCAGCGCCGATGCCGCGGATCGCGTTGACGCGGCCTTTCACGAATGGTTGGGGCTTCTCTGGTACTGGTGGCACGATCGTATCTGATCCGTCGAAGAACCGTTTCTTGACCGTAACCGTTTCTTGACACCAACAAGGGAGGATG
>JABMRP010000015.1 GCA_013202535.1 Planctomycetota bacterium | reverse complement strand
GCCTTGACGAGTGACTGGATGAGTTCATCCACGTCGGTTGCCCCTTCGTACCGGGCGACCGGACCGCCGGGGGCCAGGAACACGGTCACGGCCGTCGCGGTCTTCGGATCGATCTCGAGATCCGCCAGGCATTCCGCTTCCGCCTCGTCGGCCGGATCGAGCATGACGATCTCCGTGGCCGCGGCGAAACGGGGGTCGATCGCAAACCGGCGAACTCCCTCCATGGCCTCGTCGTTGGATGCGGTGGTCGCGTTCTGTACGCACAGGAACACGAGCTTTCGCTCTTGGAGCGGCTTCATACATTTCGCCATGCACGGAGAAATGAACGCATCGCGAAGCTCTTGCGCCTTGACGCTCAGGGGAAACCCACCTGTCACCACGCCGTTGGGGGCCAGGGTGAGGATCAGCGGCATGGGAGCACGGTCGAGGCCATACTCGTCCACGATCGCTTGTTCCGACGTCCAGCTCACGTTGACTTCAACCATGTTGGCCCGATCGGCGATGTCCTTCATCACCCCCGTCAATACGGTCCGCATGGCAGCCGTCTCGGCGTTGTCCTCTTTCTTGAACAGGGCAAACAGATACTTTTCCGCCGCCGCCGCTTTCTCCACGGCGGGCATCCCAACTTCGGGCCCTCCCGGTTGGGCTTTGTCGGCCGTGTCAACCTTCTTGGGCGGACTCGGCTCGTCAGCGTCCGCGCTCGGGGGCTCCGCCACCGTGTCGGAACCGCAGCCGGCAATCCCGCTGATACCCACCGCGGCGATCACCGCCAGGGTGCCCAGTGCAACCAACTTTCTCATCGCGTTTGTCCTCCAACGGCAGTGCATGTGTGAAAATAGTCCGAAGTTCTGTTATTCCGCTCGCGCCGCCGCCCGCGCGACCGGTGGGGAACCAACCGGGGCAGCGTCGTCTCGCCGCGTATCCTCCGCGCTCGGTGAGAGTTCGCAGAGGTCGATGCACTGGCCCATGCTCTCCAGGGCTGCCAGATCCGCGGCGGCCATGGGAATCTCATTCTCGGCCTGCCGCAGCCACTCGACCACGCGCCGGTGAAGCTCGCCGTCGGGCTGAGCCAGCGAATAGTACATCCAGGCCCCGTCCCGCCGGTCGTTGACCAGGCCGGCGTTTCGCAAATGGGCCAGATGCCGCGAGACTTTCGATTGTCCCAGTCCCAGAACGTCCACGATCCGACAGACGCACAACTCTTGACGCGCGATCAGATTAAGGATTCTCAGCCGGGTCTCGTCGGCCAGCGCTCTGCAAAATTGCACGACTTCCGGCATCCACGCCTCCCTTGCCTGTATTTGAATATCCGGATAACCAGATATGACGATTAGGGAAGCTTATCAGGTTCGGTGGTTGATTGCAATTCCAGTGGGGGGACGGCACGGGTGGGTGCATAGCCACTCGGAAGTGGCAGAGAGATCCTCGTGACGACGCTTCTGCGTGGTCACGCACGATCGGACGCTTCTGCGTCCCCGCATCGACGGAGACCCGTGCGTTCAATCGTAAGGGCGAAGCGTTAGCGAGGCCGCCTTTTCCCTCCTCGCTGACGCTTCGCCCTTACTAAATCGACAGACCGCCCGTGCAGGTCGAGAGGTGCCAAACACAACGCAGAGTTACTTGTCGAGCTTGATCACCGACATCGTGTACGGCTTGTCGTGGCCGGAGTTGAGTTTGTCGGGGCCGGTCACCATGTCGAAACAGGAGACGATGACTTCGCGGCCGCGGATCAGCGGTTCGCCCGGCTGGTCCAGTCCGCCCTTGGAACCGTCGCAATCGGGGCTCTTGGCCAAGACGCGTACTTTGCCCTCGGGCGAAACGACGCAGATCGCGTTGTTGGAGAAGTCGGCGACGTAGATGTTGTCGTCCGGATCCGTGCAGATGCCGTCGATGCTCTTCATGCACTTGTCTCCGGCGAAGATCGTGTTGCCGGTGACATTGCCCTTGGCGTCGAAGGTGACTTTGTGCAGCGTGGCGTCGCCGAAGTTGCCGACGAAGAGATTCCCCTTGCTGTCGAAGGCCAATCCGTCGACCCCGTATTGGCAGTCCATGTTGAGCGTTTTGAAGGTGGTCAACACATTCGCGTCGTCCAGCGTGTTGTTGACCTTAATCCCCTTGTCGTCGATCTTAAAGCGATAGACGGCGCTGACCAGCGGCCCGTCGCCGCCAACCTTGGGCATCAGGCTTTGCGTCACGTAGAGATGGCCCTTGTGGACACGGATGCCGTTGGGGTGGCTCATGCCGTAGGCGACGAGGTCGACGCCCACGACAAATCCGTCCTTGATCTTCAGCCGCAAGATTCGGCCCTTGTCGTTCGGCTTGGCCCAACCCTGGTTGTCGCAGATGAACAGATCGCCGCCGGGGCCGAAGGCGATTCCCATCGGACAAGCCACGCCGGTCGCCGGATGCGGCGGCGCCACCCAAAACAGCCGCACGCGGTTTTCCTTGTCGAGCTTCATCAGCACGGCCGGATGGGTCGGGTCGCCGTAGTTGGGACACGCGATGATCACGTTCCCGTCGGCGTCCATGGCCAGCCCGTCGGGCGTGGGGCAAATCTCGGGCAGTGTCGCCAGCAATTCCGGCTGCGCAAGCGGCGCCGCATCCTGGCCGAAACCGGCGTCGGAAAACAATACGGCAGAAACTCCTACGGCAAAGAGCAACCAAGCGGGGCGAACGAGCATGACTCTTCCTTTCTCGCATCGTGGTGACGCCTGCGGCGCACCCATGGGCACCGGCAGCGGAAAATCGACCGACCTTCAGGACCCTGAATATATCCGCCCCCCGCAAAGCGGTCAAGCTGCCGGACCTGTCTACTTCTGGTTGCGGCGTGATGGTAGACTGACGGTGGTTCTGTGACTGGGAACAGACTTCGGGTGCCATGGGCGGCTTGCCCGCCCTTGTATTCTGGGGACTGTGGCAAGGGCGGGCAAGCCGCCCATGGCACCCGTCATGAGACCTCATACCACCAAACGCCGGAGCAACCTTTCATGCAATACACGCAACTCGGCCGCACGGGGCTGACTGTTAGCCGTCTGTGCCTGGGAACGATGAACTTCGGCGCCGAGGCGAGCGAGGCCGACGGGTTTGCCGTCATGGATCGGGCCGTCGAACTGGGGATCAACTTTTTCGACACGGCCAACGTCTACGGCGAGCCCAAGGGGCAAGGGGTCACCGAGCAGTTGATCGGCCGGTGGTTGGCCCAAGGCGGCGGCCGACGAGAGAAGATCGTCCTGGCCACCAAATGTTATGCATCGATCGGCGCGCTGCCGCATCAGCGCGGCAACTCGGCACGCAATATCCGCG
>JABMRP010000882.1 GCA_013202535.1 Planctomycetota bacterium | reverse complement strand
TCTAAGGCTACATCTCTCGGAGCGAGATGGCTACTATACGCGCCTACTTGCTTGACATGGGAATGACCCCGTCCCAATTGGGCGGCGGGGTGCGGTTGTGTTGTGCCATGAAGACGGTCAGGAAGTCGGTCACCCGGTCGTCGGGCGGGACGCGGTGCAGATGAGCGAACGCCTCGGTCCATTGTCCGTCGAGGAAGGCGGTGACCGCCGCTTCGTAATGGTCCACGTGTTCGTCGGTCAATTGGGGATACTCCGACTGCGGTGGCAGCAGTTCGCTGACCTCCAGCGGGCTGTCCAGACCGTAGGGTTTGACCACTGCCAGGCGGCGCACCCGGGCGACGTCTCGCGGAACCCGTTGCCGGATGACCGCGGCGGTGGGCTCGTCCAGGAGAATGGGCGCGCGAAGGATCTTGGTCATCCCTTCCAGTCGAGAAGCCAGATTGACCACCGGCCCGAAGACGGTCACTTTCACCTGATCGATGGTTCCAATCTTGCCGGCGACCGCCTTGCCGGTGGCGATGCCGATGCCGGCGCGAAATCCGGCCAGCGTGCTTTGCGATTCCTGGGCGGCTTTGGCAAACTCGCTGCGTACGCCCAGTGCCGCTCGGCAGGATCTCTCGACGGCGTCTTGCTGGGCCAGCGGCCATCCCCAGAATCCCATGGCCGCGTCGCCCTGGTAATCGCCCACCACGCCGCCCTGGGTGTGGATATGCCGGGTCATCACCCCCAGGGCCTGACTCACCCGGTTGAGCAGGGCCAGCAGATCGTCGGCATGTTTCTCGCTCTGGCGAGAGAATCCCCGCAAGTCGCAGAAAAGTACGGAGACCTCGGTTTCGCGGGGCGCCAGAACGACCTCGGGATCCTCGTTGGCAATCGATTCGAGCACCACGGGCGAGAGAAATTGGGCAAGACTGGCGTGCTGCCGCTCCAACAGCCGCATCTCGCGGAGCGACCCGAGCGTGGCCGCGGCCAACTCGGTGAACTTGACGTCTTCCCTCAGATCGGTCGGGTCGGAGGAGCTGGGCGCGGCGGCCAGTTCGGCGTCGAAACGGCCGGCCACGTAGAGGCCCCATCCGCGACACGCTTTGCCCAGCACGGGGGTGCAGAAGGCCCAATCGTAGTTTTCGCTTTCGGTAAACAGGCTGGACATGGCCGAGGGCTGGCCCCGCCACACGTGCAGCACGCTCTGCCGCTGGCGAATCACCTCGAAGATCAGTCTCTCGCTGGGCTGAAAATCGGCGGCCGCAGCCAATCGCTGGTCCCAATGCAAGACGCGGACCGATCGGCCTTCGGAATCTTCGCCGCCGGTGGCCGGTTCGCCCAACGTCTCGGTATCTTGCGTCTCGGCGTCCGGCATTTCGGCGTCTGGCGTCTTGGCGTCCGGCGTTTCGGCGTCTGGTGTTTCTTTCCCGGAGGGACAATCCTCCTTGACCACGGCAACCACCGCCACCGTGTCGGCCCGGCCCACGCCGGCCATGAGCATGCTCACCAAACGCACGAACAGTTCGTGATCGCCGGTCGATCCGGAGATCACCTCGGGCAGACGGCTGAGCACCTCGAGGCGGTGGTCGGCATTTCGGAAGGGGATGCCCTTGAGATACTGGGCACTAAAGGCCTGCTGCTGCACCGGTTGCGGGGCGGCGGTGATGTTCACGCGCTGATCGGCCAGCGTGAATCGAGTTTGCCCGATAATGAAATGCTCGCCCGGCTGGAGAGAAAACTCGGCCGTTTCCTTCCCCCGCAGATAGATCGGGTTGTGGGCTTCGGGAATCCGGACCACTTCGAGTCCCTGGCCGGTCCATCGCAGCAGGGCGTGCCGCCGCGACACATGCTGGTCCCAGGGAACGGCCCACACACCGGCCGTGCGTCCCAGCACCACTTGCTGGTCCTCGGCGAACGTGCGCCGCCATCGCTGTTGCGGTTCGATGCCTTGGGCAATCAGGTCGGCCATGACGTCAATTCTTCCTCAGCGTACGTGCCGTGCGGATAACAAACGCCCACAAGCCGACGACCACCAGGCTGACCATGCCCAGGGCCACCAGCCCGTAGACGATCAGCTTGGAACGTAGCGGTCCGATCGCCGAACCGATCGCCCGGCCTTCGGGTTGCTGTACGATCACCTGCCACCCGACGTCCTCCCCGTCGACGATCACCGGCTCGCTCCAAGCCAGCCAATCCGTGTCGAACGCAGCGTCCTCGGCGCCCATGGGGTCGGTATAGCAGCGCCGCTTCTCGGGCGTATCGGGTAATTGAGACGGCCCAATTTGGTGCTTTTGGAATCGCTCGGGCAGTTTCCCTCGACCGCCCGAACCATTGTCCTCGCTCAAGACGGCGTCGAACAACGGATGTTGCAGGATCACGCCCTTCTGGTCTCCCCGGCGCCAATCGACCAACACGGCGAACTGACCGTTGCCCCCCTTCATTTCGACGAATCGCCCCACCTCGACCATCAGCGCCACGACGCCCAAGGGCTCGTCTTTATTCTGGGGGTCCACGATGGGATGCGACACGGCAACCATCCAGCCATTGGTGGCCTGGCTGCGAAAGACGGCCGAGAGGGTCGTCCGGTCGACCATATCTTTCGGCCCTGCGCGCCAGGAAGGATCCCGATCCGCGCCGCTGGGCTGAAAATAGCTGCGCCAGGCGAAGTTCTTACCGATGGTGGGACGTTCGGGGACCCGGGCGATCTGCACGCCCCGCGCGTCGCACAGAAACCAGCCGGTCGCCTCGGGAAGCGCCGGGTCGTTGACCACCGCGGCGAAAGCTTTCTGCATCACTTGGCGGTGCTCGTCGTCGTGGCGAAAGGCCGTCCGTTTCGGATCCAATTCCGCCTCGTCGGCGTCGGCCCGGCTCAGTTCGTCGAGTTGGCTGGCCATTTCTTCTCGTGAAACCATCTCCAACAGCGCGGCGGTCAGGTCCGGCGACGCGGCCACTTCCTCGACCGCCCGGTAGCGCCCGTGCAGTTCGTTGCCCGCCGCCCGAGCCACGTACTCGGCCGCAAACTGGCTGCTCTCCAGGGCCCGCCGGGTGAGCGCCTCTTCCGACTGCGTCACGGCCGAACGGAACCCGTGCCAGGCAAACCACGCAACCACCAACAGCAGCAAAGCGGGACCCACCGCTCCGAGGATCATCATCGGGCGCCTGGCCCGCTGGGCATCGCGCGCGTCCAGCGCATCGAGCACGGCCTGGGCGTTGGCAAATCGCTGCTCGGGATCGGGGGCCAAGCACCGCTGGACAATCTCCCCCAGCGCTCGGTCCACGCCGGAAATCTGGCGGTGGACCGCCGGTACGGGCGTTTCGCTAATCGTCTGCCGATACTGCTGGAGCCGATCGGCAAGGCTCTCGGTCTGTTCGATCCGCTGCGTCGCGTCGCCGGTCCGGTGCGGCGGCAATCCGGTCAGCATGCAATAGCACACGGCGCCCAGCGCGTAAACATCCCATCGCACCTCGGGCAGCGCCGCCAGATCGGCCTGCTCGGGTGCCATGTAGAACATCGTCCCCAGCGCCGGAAGCTGTTCGTGCGACAGCCGCGACTGACCGAAATCGGCCAACCGCGGCTTGTTGTCCTGATCGAGCAGGATATTGGCCGGCTTCAGGTCGCAGTGCAACACCCCTTTGCCGTGGGCGTGGATCAGCCCCGTCGTCACGTCGCGAAACATGACCACGGCCTCGGCCGCCGACAACGGGCCCTCGGCCAAACGATCGGCCAGTGAGCCGCGTTCCAGGTACTCCATGATGTAATAGGGCGGATCGGCGTCCCAGCCCACCCCGATCAACTGCACCACATACCGGTCGGCAAACAGAAACGCCAGTTTCTCGACCTCGCGCGACAGAAGCGACCAATCCATTCCGCCGCGATGCGTGTAGAACTTGATCGCCACGTGCCGACCCGTGTTCTCGTCCACCGCGACCCAGACCTCGCCGAACGCCCCCGCGCCGAGATGGCGGACCGGCTCGTAGCCGGGAACCTCCGTCGGCGGCGCCGTACGCTCTTGGCTCTGCCGACGTGCCCGGTCTCGATCGTCCTGGCCCTGTTGTATCGTGAGATCGTCGCTCATGCGACCAATATAGCCGATGCCCGACCGTGGCGACCAGCGATTCCCCCGGCGGGGCTGGAAGGAAATGCAACAATTGGGGGGTGTCCGGCCGATTTCAATCCGTTTAGCCCAGGCACTTGTGCCCGGTGTTTCAAAGTACGGTCGTTCCACCCCTCGCGAACGCCGGGCACAAGTGCCCGGGCTAAACGGCTGCGAACAGAAATGCCGAATAATGCCCGTCCCGGGGGCAGATGACATTGACCCCCGATCTGCTTCCATTACAATGCCGCGGTCCGTAACTATATCCATAACTTTCTTCGTTCCAGGGAATTACGTTGTCGCACCCATGAGTAGTACACCACAGACACCCGATCCGGAAGATATCAGCCGGCTGGAAGCCGCGCGTCGAGATAAGATGCGTAAAATACAGGAGATGGGTATTGATCCGTGGGGCGGACGGTTCGACGGCCACATCCCCATCGGTCAGATTCGGGCACGAGAAGACGAGATTGTCGTCGAGCCGGCCGGCGACTGCGAAACTGGCCAGCCGCCCCAACAGCATGGGCCACCGGTTCGAGCGGCGGGACGCATCGTTCGGCAGCGTCCCTCGGGCAAGGTGATCTGGGCCGATATTCGCGACTGGACCGGCACGATCCAGGTGATGATCGGGAAGAAGCAGGTGGGCGAGGAGAATTTCGCCCTGGGGAAATGTTTCGACTTGGGCGACATCATTGGCGTCGACGGTGAGTTGAACCGTACCCGCCGCGGCGAACTGACTATCTTTGCCGAGGATCTCCATTTCCTCAGCAAAGCGCTGGCCACGCCGCCGGAGAAACACAGCGGGCTGACCGATCCCGAGCTGCGCCAGCGGATGCGTTATCTCGACCTGATCCATACCGAGGGCGTGCTGGACCGCTTTCTCAACCGCACGAAAATCGTGCAGTCGATTCGCAATACGCTCGGCGGTGAGAATTTCGTCGAAGTGGAGGGCCCCACACTGCATGCCATCGCCGGCGGGGCGGCCGCGAAGCCGTTTGCCACCCATCACAACGCGCTGGACATGCCCCTGGTGTTGCGGATCGCCTTGGAGTTGCATCTGAAGCGTCTGCTGGTCGGCGGCATCGAACGGGTGTACGAGTTGGGACGCGTCTATCGAAACGAAGGCATCAGCCCCCGGCACAATCCCGAGTTCACCATGCTCGAGGTCTACCAGGCCTACGGCGACTATCGGGCGATGATGGATTTGACCGAGAAACTGATCGTCGAGGCGATTCGCGCCACGGGACAAGAATTCGTACTGCCCTGGGGCGAAACGCAAGTCGACTTCACGCCCCCGTTTGCCCGAAAGACGTACGACGAGCTATTGGCCGAGCACACCGGCGTAGCGCCTGACGATGAGGCGGCGATGAAGGCGGTTGCCGAGCAGATCGGCTTGGACACCGCCGGCAAGCACCCCGACGTGGTGAAGAACGAAGTGTTCGAGGCCAAGGTCGAGGATGCTCTGGAGGGACCGGTCTTCGTTTACGATTACCCGGCCAGTATCTGCCCCTTGACCAAGCGCAAGGCCGACAACCCCGCGGTGGCCGAGCGATTCGAGCTTTTTATCCAGGGGATGGAACTAGCCAATGCATACACCGAACTGAACGACCCCGACTTGCAGGAAGAGCTGTTCAGTCGCCAGCTCGACGGATTGGCCGAAGAAGACTCGATGGCCAAGATGGACCACGACTTCATTCGCGCCCTGCGTCATGGGATGCCCCCGGCCGGCGGGCTGGGGATCGGCATCGATCGGCTGGTCATGTTGTTGACCAATTCGCCGTCGATTCGCGAGGTTATTCTTTTCCCACTCTTGCGGCAGGAAGCCGAGTAGATTTCTTTTCCGCTCTTGGGGCGGGAAGCAGAGTAGTTCGTCACGGAAGAAACAACCGAACTCCTTTTCGCGTCAAGCCATGTACAAATACCTCCTCTGCTGGCGATATCTGCGTACGCGCTATATCGCCTTGGCGTCGGTTATCAGCGTGACGTTGGGCGTGGCCACGATGATCGTGGTCAACGCCGTAATGTCCGGGTTTTCCAACGAGATGGAGAACCGCCTTCACGGAATCCTCTCCGACGTGTCGTTCGATTCGATGAGTTTCAGCGGCGTGCCCGATGCCGCGTGGCATAAGGAGCAGATTTGCGGCGTTGCCGGTGATTCGATCGAAGGCATGAGCGAGACGGTCGTCGTGCCGGCGATGCTCAATTTTCAATTCCGCGGCCGCTGGATCACCCGGCCGGTGAAGCTGATCGGTATCGACGAAACGACCATCGGCGACGTGGGAGATTTTGCCCAATACCTTCAGCATCCCGAGAATCGCGAACAGTTGGACTTCCAACTCCGCCAAGGTGGATACGCGTCGGATGATGAAGCATCGCGTACCGAGTTGGACGACGCCGGCTGGCCCCATCGCCGAAAGGTGGCCTGGCAACAGGCGGCGCGGGGCGAGAAGCCGGAGATGGAAACGGCCCCCTATTCGGTGCCCAACTCGGCTCCGCTTCCTCCGCCGGGACAGCTTCGCCAACCGGGTTCCATGGCGGGTCGCCCTCCGACCGGAATTCCGACCGGAGCGGCACCACGACGCGATCCGTTTCAGCGAGAGGTCGTCGAACAGTTCGATGCCTCGCGACAGCAACACACGGGCTTGGTACTGGGTATCGGGCTGAGCAGCATTCGCACCGAAAGTGGGGAAAAGCTCCTGCTGGTACCCGGCGACGACGTCCAGATCACGTTGCCCACCGTCGGACAGCCGCCCAAGGGGGTCAGCGATACCTTTACGATCGTCGACCTCTACGAAAGCAAGATGAGCGAGTACGACGACAGCTTCGTCTTCGTGCCGATTCGCAAGTTGCAGGAATTGCGGGGCATGATCGATCCGACGTCCGGTCAGGCGATGTTCAACTCGATCCGCATCAAGCTCAAGGACGGCCAGAACGGCGAGGCCGTGCGCGACCGTCTCCGCAAGGCCTTCTCGCCCCACATGTACGGCGTTTACACCTGGCGCGACCGGCAGGCCCCCTTGCTGGCCGCCGTGGAGATGGAAACCGCCATCCTCAACGTCCTCCTGTTTCTCATCATCGCCGTGGCCGGGTTCGGTATCCTGGCCATCTTTTTCATGATTGTCGTCGAGAAAACCCGCGACATCGGAATCCTCAAATCGCTCGGTGCCCGTGGAGCCGGGGTGATGGGAATCTTCCTCACCTACGGCCTGTCGCTGGGTATCGTCGGCTCGGGCGTCGGGCTGGGGCTGGGGCTGCTGATCGTCAAGAATATCAACGGCATCGCCGAAGTGCTGGGGACGATTCGCGGCAAGGCCGTCTTCGACCCGGCCATCTACTACTTCCACTCGATCCCCACCATCGTCGATCCGCGTACCGTGGCGGCGATTGTCGTCGGAGCGGTCGCGATCGCCGTGCTGGCCAGTGTCTTGCCCGCGGTCCGCGCCGCGCGCCTCAACCCCGTGGAGGCCTTGCGCTATGAATGAGCAGCGAACGCCGATTTCGGCCATGCCGACGCCCCCGTCGCACGGCGGCCCGCGGCACCATTTTGCCGCCCGCGTACCGGGTGGCCCCACGCTGGAAGGCGGGCCGGCGCTGGAGGCGGTTTCCCAGGAAACGACCACCACGATCGGCCATACCCCGCTACGCCCCGACGGCCCGTATCCTCCCGAGGCTCCTCGCGGCCAGACGGCTTGGGCGGCCGATGGGTATGCCGACTATCCCGATCCTCCCGAAGCCCATACCGGAGTCGACGGCCGGGACCCCGCTTCGTCGACCATCGGCTATCATCTGGCGGCGATCAATTTACACAAGAGTTACCGCAAGGGATCGCTCGATGTGCCGGTTCTTCGCGGTGTGAGTTTGGGGGTCCGCCGGGGTGAATTTCTGGCCATCGTCGGCAAGAGCGGTTGTGGTAAGAGCACGCTGCTGCATCTGCTGGGCACGCTCGACCGGCCGGACAGCGGCCAGATCGACTTCAACGGCCGGCGGATCGACGATCTGCCCGCCGTGCATCGCGACGGTTTGCGCAACGGCTATTTCGGTATGATTTTCCAGTTCTACTACCTGCTGCCGGAGTTGACCACGCTGGAAAACGTGCTGGCCCCGCTGATGATTGCCGAAAACACGTGGGGGTACCTCACGCGCAGACGCCAGCACCGCAAAAAAGCGGCCCATTTGCTCGAAATGGTGGGGCTCGGGCATCGCCTGAAGCACAAGCCCCGCGAGCTTTCCGGCGGCGAAATGCAGCGGGCGGCTATTGCCCGGGCGCTGATCGCCGGACCCCAGGTACTATTGGCCGACGAGCCGACCGGCAATCTCGACGAAACCACCGGCGGCCAGATCATGGAAATTCTCCACTCCTTGAACCGCGAGCAGAATCTCACTATAGTCATGGTGACGCACGATCTGGCCCTGGCCGATCAGGCCGACCGCGTAATTCGGCTCACCGGCGGCCAAATCGAGGCGTCGTAGCGAACCTTCCCCGACTTTGGGTGCCATGGGCGGCTTGTCCGCCCTTGCAGAATCCCCGAAAGACAAGGGCGGGCAAGCCGCCCATCGCACCCGAATCCTAAGAACAACG
>JABMRP010000089.1 GCA_013202535.1 Planctomycetota bacterium | reverse complement strand
GGCCTGTGCCCCCGTCGACAGCCCGGAGGGACAGGAGTATCTCGGGGCCATGCGTTGTGCGGCCAATTACGCCTGGGCCAATCGCCAGTTGTTAATGTGGCAAACGCGGGAGGTTTTTGCCGAGTTTTTCGGCCGCCCCTGGGAGTCGCTGCAGATGAACCTGATCTACGATGTGGCCCATAATATCGCCAAAATGGAACTCCACACCATCGACGGGCGTCAAAGAAAGGTGTGTGTCCACCGCAAGGGTGCCACCCGGGCGTTTCCCCCAGGGCATCCGGAAGTGCCCGAGCAGTACCGGCAGATCGGCCAGCCGGTGATCATCCCGGGCGACATGGGCCGGGCCAGTTGGGTGCTGGTCGGGCAACCGGCGAGCATGGATCTGGCGTTCGGCAGCAGTTGCCACGGAGCCGGCCGCGTGATGAGCCGCAAAGCGGCCGTGCGCCACGCCGAAGGACGTCGGATCGACCGGGAACTAGCCCAACAGGGGGTGGTCGCCCGGTGCCGCAGCCGCCGGGGGCTCGCAGAAGAGCAGCCCGAAGCGTATAAAGACGTGAACCAGGTAGTCAATATCGTCCACAAGGCGGGCTTGGCCAAGAAAGTTGCCCGGCTTCGCCCGCTGGGCGTGATCAAGGGGTAGATCGTATCCCGTAAAAGTGTACGATGGGCTTCCGAGCCCGTCGATAATCGTACAGTTAGGGTCGACGGGCTGGGAAGCCCATCGTACAGTTAGGGTCGACGGGGCAACTTGGCGCTGTCGTCATAGGAGGATCAGCTTAGGTACGGACATCGGAACAGAACGCAACCGGACGGACGGAGAGGGCGCTTCGACGAACCACCATACGGCCAGTTCTGAAGGAGACGAACCGATGACGATTAAGGTGACCAGCCCCGCGTTTATCGGCGGCGGCCGGATTCCGACGAAGTACACCGGCGATAGCCCCGAAGACATTTCGCCCCCGCTTGCCTGGACCGGCGTGCCGGAAAACGCCAGGGAACTGGTGCTGATCTGCGAGGATCCCGACGCACCGACCCCCGAGCCGTGGGTCCATTGGGTGATCTACAAGATCCCCGCCACGGCCACGGGCCTGCCCGAGGGAATTGCGAAGAAACCGCGCCCCCGCCAACCCACCGGCGTGCTTCAGGGAAAGAATTCGTGGCCCAGCGGGCAGACGGTCGGCTACCGCGGCCCCATGCCTCCGCCGCGCCACGGCACGCACCATTATTACTTCCGCCTGTATGCCCTGGAGGGCCACCTGGTCGCAGAGGCCGGGCTGACGAAGAAGGGGCTGTGGCAGGAAATCGCGGAGCACATTGTCGCCCATGGCGAGTTGGTCGGCACGTACGAAAGGTGAGCGGTGCCCGACACGCGATCGCACCGAGGTCCCCATCCCGAAGACGGGCAACTCTTCCGGGCGGCCATGGTGCCGACGCTCTGCCGGGCCACCGCCGACTTGTGCTGGTTGTTGGACCGGGGCTACGCCCGGCCCTCGTCGCTGAAATTGGTGGGGGACCGCCACGAACTGGCCGCCCGGCAGCGGACCGCGGTGGCTCGGTGTGCCTGCACTACGGACCAGCGGATCGATCGCCAACGGCGCCGGATCGAAGCCGAGCCCCTTGCGGGTGGGGAGCTATGGCTCGACGGGTACAACGTGTTGACCAGCGTCGAAGCCGCGTTGGCCGGGGGGGTTATTCTCGAAGGGGTCGACGGATCGTACCGCGACATGGCCAGTATGCACGGCAGCTACCGCCGGGTCGAGGAAACAGTACCGGCCTTGGAACGGATCGCCCGGGTGACCGAAGCGGCGGGCGTCCGCGCTTGCCGCTGGCTATTGGACCGGCCCGTCTCCAACAGCGGACGTCTGAAGACGGTGATCGAGCGCCTTGCGGCCGAGCGAGATTGGAATTGGCGGATCGATCTGGTGGCCGACCCCGATCCGCTACTGGCCGAGTGCGAAACGACGGTTGCCACGGCCGACAGCGAGATCTTGGATCACTGCCGACAGTGGTTCAATCTGGCCCGGGAGACGATCCATCGGCATGTGCCCGAGGCACGGGTTGTGCGATTGGTCGGGGCGTCCGGCTAGGAAAGAATGCGCGTCGCGCGAAAACGGGCGTTGACTCGCGATGCCCCGGGAACTACAATGTAATTACAGTTCCGTATCCCAACGAGGTGTGGCCATGCAGGCAAAACTGATTCGCATCGGAAACTCACAAGGGGTCCGTCTGCCCAAGGCCTTTATCGAGCAGGCCGGATTGACGGACAGGCTGGATATCATCGTGTCCGGCGACGCCGTCGTTATTCGTTCTTCAAAGCGGCCCCGTGAAGATTGGGATTTGGCGGCCGAGGCTTGCCGCCGGTTGGGCGAGGATCACTTGCGTGATTGGGACGCGACCACCGGCGATTTTGAAGGTGCATGGTCATGAAACGTTTCGAGGTCTGGTTGGTTAATCTCGATCCGACGATCGGTAGCGAAATCAGGAAGACGCGCCCGGCGGTCATCGTCTCTCCCGACGAACTCAACGCCCATCTGCAAACCGTGATCGTTGTTCCGTTGACGACCGGACGCGGCTACCCGTTCCGCATTGCCACGAAGGTCCAGGGCAAGCCGGGCGTGGCCGCGATCGACCAGATTCGCACGGTCGATAAGCGCCGACTCGTAAGACGCATCAGCACCATGCGAGCCAAGACGGCTGAACGTCTCTTGGCCGGACTTGCTGAAATGTTTGCCATGTGACTTTCCCAAAGGGCTGGCGTGCGCCATCGGCGGAGCCTCGCCCCCCCTCTTGGCGGAAAACTTGTCCACATTCCCCAGTGTGTCACCATGGTGACTCTGCCCCTCGCCCGGGATGGAAGTATAGACATAACTAATGAGATGATAACGGGTTACGTCTTTTCTTTGCGTGTCGGCTTTTGCCCCCGGTGGTCCCCGGGGTACTAGAAAGTCGGGCCCCGATCCTCTATAATCTTTTCCACTGATATGGGGTAGGAGTTAACCGGGGCGTCGCCAAGGTTGGCCACGGCCGGTGAAATTAGTTCGTAATGCCTTCGGGCTTCATGTCGTTTTCGTGTCGTACGCAGTTTGGAAAGGCTCATGACAAAAGATTTTGATCTCAGTGCTTTCGGTATCCATGTCCAGCGAGTGGTCCGCAATCCGTCGCCGGCAACGCTCTACGAAGACGGCTTGGCCAACGACAACGCCGCGATCATGTCCAGCGGTGCGCTGGCCACGAATTCCGGCGAGAAGAGGGGCCGAAGCCCCAAGGACAAGCGGATCGTCGAACGCGCCGCCAGCAAGGACGACATCTGGTGGGGCGATATCAACATGAAGATCGGCGAAGAGACCTTCATGCTCAACCGCCAGAGGGCGATCGACTACCTGAACTCCAAGGATTCGCTCTACGTCATCGACGGGTTTGCCGGATGGGACCCCGAGTATCGGATCAAGGTGCGACTCATTTGCTCCCGGGCGTATCATGCTCTGTTCATGCACAACATGCTCATACGCCCCAGCGACGAAGAACTCGCTGATTTCGGCCAGCCCGATTACGTGATGTACAACGCCGGCCTGTTTCCGGCGGCACCGAACCGGCCCGATCTTACCTCGCCGACCAGCGTGAACCTCAGCTTCGAGACGGGCGAGTTCGTCGTTCTGGGGAGCCAATACGCCGGCGAGATGAAGAAGGGCGTATTCACGATCATGAACTACCTCATGCCGAAGCAAGGCGTGCTCTCGATGCACTGCGCGGCAAACGAGGGCTCCGACGGCGATCTCTCGCTGTTCTTCGGTCTCTCGGGAACGGGGAAAACGACCCTCTCGGCCGATCCCCACCGCCCGTTGCTGGGCGACGACGAACACTGCTGGTGCGATAAAGGAATCTTCAACATCGAAGGCGGTTGCTACGCTAAGACGATCGACCTGTCGGCCGAGAAGGAGCCCGAGATTTTCGAGGCGATTCGATTCGGCTCGGTCCTGGAAAACGTGATCTACGACCCCCGCACGCGGGAAGTCGATTACGCCGACGATTCGCTGACGGAAAATACCCGCGCCTCGTACCCCATCGAATTCATCCCCAACGCCAAGATCCCCTGTACGGGCAATCACCCGTCGAACGTCGTTCTGCTCACCTGCGATGCGTTCGGCGTGCTTCCGCCGGTAAGTTTGCTGACGCCCGAGCAGGCGATGTACCACTTCATCAGCGGCTACACGGCGAAGGTGGCGGGCACGGAAGTCGGGGTGACCGAGCCGGAGGCGACGTTCTCGGCCTGTTTTGGCGCGGCGTTCCTGGTTTGGCATCCGACGAAGTACGCCCACCTGTTGGCCGACCGGATGAAGCGACACGGCTCGCGAGCCTGGCTGGTCAACACCGGCTGGTCCGGCGGTCCGTACGGGGTTGGGGAACGACTCTCTCTGCCCTATACGCGATGCATCATTGATGCGATCCACAGCGGCGAACTGGCCGATGCGCCGTCGGTCGAGGATCCGCTGTTCGGGCTGCGAATCCCGACGAAGTGTACGGGAGTGCCCGACGAAATCCTTATCTCGAAGAACACCTGGGCTGACAAAGCGGCTTATCAGAAGACAGCCAACAAGCTGGCCACGCTTTTCCGCGAGAACTTCCAGCGATACTCCGGCGATGCCAGCGATGAAATCCGCGGGGCCGGTCCCAAGGCACCGGAAGAAGTTTCCGGCTCGTAAGGGGCCGGGCCGAAAACGTCCACGTTCGACCGGCGCGCCGGCCGCGCCCCCGATGTGGCGCGACCGTGCCTGTCGTCGATGGAAATAATCGGAGCGTCATGCCGCGATCAGCGGCAACCGCGCAATGAGGTATCGGATTCATGACCGAAACATTGGAAGAAGCGGCGGAAGAAACCAGACGACTGGCCGATTTCGTCGACGCGCTGGTCCCCATGCGCGAGCGGCTCCTGGCCAATCTGGTGATGCTTGCCCAGATTCCCGCCCCCAGTGGCGGTGAAGCCCCAAGAGCCCGATTCATGCTCGACCGTTTTCTCGAAGCCGGGCTGGCCGACGTTTCGGCCGACGACATGGGCAACGCCGTCGGCCGGCTTCATGGGAGCAGGAGCGGGCGAACGATTCTGGTGAGTTCTCATCTCGATTCGATTGTGCCGGTCGCCTCGGATCACAACGTGACGGTTCGTTCCGACTGCATTGTCGGACCGGGAGTCGGCGACAACGCCCTGGGAGCAGCCATCGTCTCGATGGTGCCGGCCGTGCTCGATGAATTGGGGATTGAGTTGGCGTCCGATCTGATCCTGCTGGGGACCATGCGTTCGCTCGACCGGGGGGACCACGAGGGAATCCGCTTCTTCCTCGACCACGTTCCCCAGAAAATTGACTACGGCATCTGCGTCGAGGGGATGCAGTTGGGACGCGTGAATTTCTTTTCCGTGGGCACCGCTCGGGGCGACGTCACGTGCGATGTCCGTCCCGAACCCTCGCGAAGTTACGGTACGGAAAGCGCCCTGGTTGTGCTCAACCACATCATCAACCGGATCCTCGGGATCGCGACCCCAAGCCGGCCGTATACGAATATCTGCATGGGGCAAATGCGGGCCGGGGTGAGCCACGACACCGAGCCGGACCACGCCCGTTTGGGGCTGGAGATCGTCAGCCACAGCGACGAGATGATCGACCAGATTTACGGACAGATCGAGGATATCGTGTCGGAGATGTCGGCCCGGCACGCCGTGGACGCCCATTTCGATCTCTTCTTCCGCACCCGGGCAGGCGGCATCCGCTTCGCCCATCCGCTGGTCAAGAGCGTGCTGGGGGTGATGGAAGAGTTGGGTATCCCGCCCGATCAAGGTCACAGTCCGTCGGAACTCTCCGAACTGATCGCCCGGGGTATTCCGGCCGTCACGCTGGGGATCTCCCGCGGCGAGAAGAACCGAAAAAAGAGCCAGGACTACGTGCTGATCGACCCTATTCTGACCGGCGTGGCACAACTGGTCGGCGTGATCCTCGCCATCGACGAGGGGGCCTGCGATGAAGTCTGACCAATGGCTTGCCGAGCGGACGTTTCACCATTCCAATTTCTGGGATATCAAGTGGTTGGTGGAAGAGAAGAAGAAGCAGGGGCTGTCGATCTCCCTCTGCCTGCCCACGCTCAACGAAGAGAGTACGATCGGCAAGACGATTATCATTCTCAAGTCGGAGTTGCACGACCGCTATCCGCTGTTGGACGAAATCGCCGTGATCGACTCGGGCAGTACCGACAAGACCTGCTCGATCGCCAAGAGCTTCGGCGCCGACGTGTACGATGCCTCGGAGCATCTGACCGAAGAGGGGGTCCGCAGCGGTAAGGGTGAAAACCTCTGGAAGGCGCTGTATCTTCTCAAGGGCGACATCATCGTCTACGTCGATACGGACATCAAGAACATCCACCCGCGATTCGTCTACGGCCTGGTCGGACCGCTGATCCAGGCACCCGAGGTGCACTACGTCAAGGCGTTTTACGATCGCCCGATCGCTTTCTCGGGATCGCTTCGCCCGACCGGCGGCGGCCGCGTGACCGAGATCCTCATCCGCCCGCTGTTCAGCCTTTTCTTTCCCGAGTTGACGGCCATCCTGCAGCCCCTGTCGGGTGAATACGCGGGACGGCGGTCGATTCTTGAGAAGATCGCCTTCCCGGTCGGCTACGGCGTGGAAACGGCCATGCTCATCGATATCTACGAACAACTGGGCCTCTATGCCTTCGCCCAAACGGATTTGGATCGCCGCGTGCATCGCAACCAGGAGACGATCGCCCTGGGACGCATGGCGTTTGGCGTGCTCCGGACTTTCATGTCGCGATTGAAGCGCGAGCAACTTGTTGAACTCAAGAATGCGCTGCCCAGCATCATGCGCCAGTATCAGGTCGACGACGGGGTCTACCGGCAGGTCGAATACGAGATCGAGGAATTTGAACGACAGCCGATGATCGACGTGGAAGCCTACCGCCGGAAATTCGATCTTCAAACACAGACCACCTGACGCCAATGAAGCTGGCCATCCTGCACTATCATCTCAACCGCGGCGGCGTGACCCGCGTCATCGCCAACCAGCTTCTGGCGCTCGACTGCGTATTGGCCGACGACCAGCGATGGCCGGTGGCCCTGTTCCATGGCGGACGACGCGCCGGTTGGGAGGAGGATCTCCCCCGGCGGCTCGTGCATCTCGACCTCTCGCTGCACGAAATCCCCGCCCTGGACTACGACGACGAGCAACACCTCGGCAACGACCAGTGGCCCGGTCCCTGGCCGCTGCTGGAACAACTGTTGGCCGCGCTCAACGAGCTCGACTTCACGCCCGCCGACACCGTGTTCCATGTCCACAACCACGCGCTGGGTAAGAACCTGGCACTGCCGCAGGTGGCCATGATGCTGGCGGCCGACTACCCGTTTCTGCTGCAAATCCACGATTTCGCCGAGGATTTTCGCCCCGCGAATTATCGCCGCCTGATGGAGCTGGCCGATCGGGATCCGGCGGAACATGCTCGCGGAAGCTTGTTCTATCCCCAGGCACCGCAGATCCACTACGCCGTGCTCAACGGCCGCGATCGGGAAATTCTTCTAGCCGCGGGAACCGATCCCGGGCAGTTGCACCTGCTGCCGAATCCGGTGCCGACCGCCGACGAATTGCCCGAGCGGGAGCCATGCCGGCGAAAACTGGCCGAGCGGTTCGACGTGGCCCCCGACTGGCGATACGTGCTGTACCCGGTCCGTTGTATTCGCCGCAAGAATGTGGGGGAAGTTCTGCTGCTATCTGCGCTGGCGCCGCCGCGAACGGTTTTCGGGCTGACGCTGGAACCGCTCAATCCGGCCGAACAGCCCGTCTACCGGCAGTGGAAAGAACTGGCCGCCGAACTGGACCTGCCCTGCCGTTTCGAGACGGGCGGCCCGGAGGGCTTGACCTTTGCCGAGAATCTGGCCGCCGCCGACATGAATCTCACGACCAGCGTGACGGAAGGGTTCGGCATGGTCTATCTCGAATCGTGGCCGGCGGGACTCCCGCTGGTCGGACGCGATCTGCCCGAGATCACGATCGACTTCACCGCCGCCGGGATCGAACTCCCATGGCTCCGATCCCGGTTGGATATTCCCCTGGAGTGGATCGGCCGAGAGGAATATCGCCGGAGAATGACCGACGCCTACCGGCAAACCTTGGCCGCTTATCGTCGCACGGCTCCCGACGACTCCGCGCTCGGGCAACACTGGGACGCGCGATGCGAGCAGGGGACGGTCGATTTCGCCGATCTCGACGAAGCCCTTCAGGCGGACGTCATTCGCCGCGCGTGCGCCGATCGGTCCGACCGTGAGCGTCTCCAGCAGTGCAATCCGTGGATCGGCCAGATGTTGTCGCTGGAGCCGGGCGAGACGGCCGAAGTGATTACCCGAAACGATCAGGTCGTGCGAGATCACTTCTCCCTGCAGCCCAGCGGTCGGCGGTTGGTGCAACTTTACGCGACGGTCTCCGCCGCTGGGGGAAGTTGTCGGCCACCAGCCGGATTACCGGGGACGGACAGCATTCTCGACCGCTTTCTCGCCCCGGACCGGTTTCGTTTGCTGCGCAGCCAGGGCGTGGTTCCGGGGTAGAGCGAGACAACCTCACCGAATCGGTTTGACGTCGGGGCGCGGCGTGTAGCGGCAATCGGGCTCGGCGGCCAGCGAATCGCCGGTCACCGCGTACGCCCGGGCGCGGCTGCCGCCGCAGACGTAGCGATACTCACAGATTCCACAGATTCCGCCGAAGCCGTCGGGGTTACGCAGGGCGCGAAACGTGGGGTGATTCTGGTAGGCGTCGACCACGGAGTCCTCCGGAAAACGCCCGCAGGCAAGCGGCAGAAACCCCGCGGGCAGTATCTCGCCGTCGTGCCCCACGAACATGATCCCCTTGCCGTCGCCCACTCCCAGCGGCGCCCGATGTCCCCGATGCGCGGCTCCCGACTTGCCTTGGGGACCGGCCAGCGGATCGCCGCCTTGTTCTAAAACGAAACGCCGGTAGTGAGGCGCTTCGGTCGTTTTGACCGCGTAGGGTTGCGTTTTCGAGTGGTGCCACAGGCGCTCGAAAGCGATTTCATACTCCTCGGGCTTCACCCGTTCTTCCTCGACGCCTCGGCCCACGGGAATCAGGAAGAAAGCCGCCCACATGGCGATCCCCTTGGTCGAAAGCAGTTCGGCCAGACGGTCGAGCTGTTGGAAATTACGTCGCGTGATGGTCGTGTTGACTTGGACCCCCAGGCCCAGGTCTCGGGCGTCGTCCAACATGGTCATCGTGCGATCGAAACTTCCTTCCCAACCGCGAAACGCATCGTGCGTCACCGCGTCGGCGCCGTCGAGGCTGATCCCCAGCCGGCGGACGCCCGCCTCTCGGGCTTCGGCCAGCGCTTCGCGCGTGGCCAAGGGAGTGGCCGAGGGGGTCAAGGCGACCTGCAAACCCTGGCCGATCGCATAACGAATCAGATCGAACAGATCGGCCCGTTTCAACGGATCGCCGCCGGTAAAGACCATCATGGGTGTTCGTGGGAAGGTGGCAACCTGATCGATCAGCGCGCGGGACTGCTCGGGCGTGAGTTCGTCGGGATGCGCGTTTTCCTGGGCCGATGCCCGGCAGTGCTTGCAGACGAGATCGCAGGCCTGGGTCACTTCGTAGTAGAACATCAGCGGGGCGAGATCGAAATCGGCCGCCCGGTAACTGGAATGGCTCATGGAGAGGGAGAATCCGTTGACTCGTGGGAATGCGTGGAAGGAAGTTCGGCCTCCAGCCGGTTACGCCCCGGACCGCAACCGGCCGGGATGATCCGTCGCTGGAGAATCGAGTAGTAGCGATATC
>JABMRP010000881.1 GCA_013202535.1 Planctomycetota bacterium | reverse complement strand
CGGACTTCCGCCGCCCGACATCCCAGGTTGTGGCCAAGGCGTAACACCCCAACACAGCCAACCCGGTGACGAACGAGCCGTGAAGGTTTGCCCAGAGGGCCATCACCATCGGCAGCCACAGCAGCGGATCGCGCCGGGAGGGGAGCCTCGTAACCGCCCAGAGAACCAGGGGAAACGCGGCGATGCCAAAGAGTTGCGGCCGAATCGTGCCGACCACGGGCAAGGCCAGCAAGTAGCCGGCCACCGCCGCGGCGGCCGCGGCGCCGAGCGAAACGCCCCGGCTTCGCACGGCGAGAATCAGACCGGCGGCCGAAAGGGTCACCAGCATCGCGTGGGCCAGGACCAGGCCTTCGGCGCCCAGCGACTCGTGCCAAAGATAGCCCAGCACCTGACCCAGCCAGGGGACGTTCAGGAACGGAGCGTCGGTCGCCGCGTGACGAAACGGATCGAACACCGGCAGCGCGCCCTGCTGGACGATCCAACGGCCGAAGCCCAGGTGTCCCCACAGATCGCTATGGCCCAGGGGGTTGAAACTCGTGGCCAGAAAAACCGCGAAGAGGACGACGACCGTCGCCAGCATACCCGGGGTAATCGCTGGAATCCGTTCGATCGGAATAACCGGCCTCAATACAATCCGGCCGCCACCGGGTGCCACCACGTCGACGGTGGGGCGGCCGATCGACCGCGGAGTCTCTGATGTGCTCATCGAAATGGTGTCCTGTGGTTCGGAATTCCCCCCTGTTATTCCTAGTTTAGCATTCCGAACTTCTTCATCTTGTTGTACAACGTCACGCGGCTGATCCCAAGTTCCTTGGCGGTCCGAGTACGGTGGTCGTTGTGTTGCCGGAGCGACTCGGCGATAATTCGCCGCTCGACCTGATCGACGCGTTCCTCCAGGGTACACGGTTGGGGTTCGGCTTTTTCAACAGGCGCGAGCTTCTCGGCCGGGTCGGAGCGGATCGAACTGGGAAGATCGCCGACGCGGAGCACGCCGCCGCGACAATAGAGGACCGCCCGGCGGATCACGTTTTCCAACTCCCGGATGTTGCCCGGCCAGCGGTACTGACGCAGGGCCAGGAGGAATTCCGGTTCGAGATGCTCAAGCTGTATCCCGTGTGTCAGGCCGTGGGCGGCGGCGAATTTTCGGGCAAGAAACTCGATATCCAGCGGTCGCATGTGCAGCGGCAGCAGGTGGAAACTCAGCGTGTTGAGCCGGTAGAACAGGTCCATCCGAAACCGGTTCTGGCGAACGAGATCCTCCAGATCGACGTTTGAAGCGGCGATGAGCCGCACGTCGGACACACAGGTATCGTTGCTGCCCACCGGTTCGTACTCGCCCGTTTCGATCACCCGCAGCAGCTTGGCCTGTTGCTCGGGGGCCAGCACGTCGATTTCGTCCAGGAGAAGGGTTCCGCCGGCCGCCGCGGCAAACTTGCCTTCCTTGTTGCGATCGGCGCCGGTAAACGCCCCCTTGACGTAACCAAAAAGCTCGCTCTCGATCAGATCGGGTGGCAGCGCCCCACAGGCAACCGTCAGACAGCGTTGCTGATAACGCTCGGACAGCTCGTGAATCAGCTTTGCCAGATAGGTCTTGCCGGAGCCGGTTTCGCCGATCAGCAACACCGTAACATCATGCGCCGCCGCCACTTTCAGCTCGTCGAGCATCTCGAACAGATCGGGCGTGAACGTAACCAGCGAGCGCGTTTTTCCGTGGAGTATGTGGTGGGGATACGTGCTGAATCGTTCGGGCATATCCAGAAGCGGGGATACCGATCCCCTCTGTAGAATGCAGCTCAGACGGTCCAAGTCCAACGGAATCGGCAAGCACTCCTCCATCTGCTCGCTGGCCTGGCGGCGAAACTCGTCGGGACAGTCCGGGTCGACCACTCCATAGACGGGCACCTCATGGGTGGCCGCGCGAAGCTCTTGGAGAAACTCCTGAACCGTGTGCCCGTTCAGATTACTTTTGCTGAGGTGTGCCAATACAGCCCGGACCGGCTCCTTCTTGAGACGATCCCGTGCCTTCTCCAGCGATCCGCCCACAACGAGTCGGAATTGCTCGGCGAATTGCGTGCGAAGCTGTTGGACAAAATTGCTGTCACCACTGAGAATCAGCAGGCCGTCAGTCATCTGAAGAATCCCTCGTCTGGGGTGCTTGCAAGAACTAGTCGGGGAGTTTATGCCCACTCTAAAGAAGGGCAATCCACTCGCTTTGGTCCAGGTTCTCACCCACCGTCGCCAAAAGTCGGTCGCTAAGACTGCTTGACTCAAACGCCCGCTCGTTGAGCCCAAGAACCGGCTCACTGCGGCTTGCACACCGCATAACACCCAGTTTAGTCAAAGTACCTAAACTAACAAGTGTTAATTTGGCTTTGCGACCGAAAATAGTCGCAACATGAGCGCCAATGGGTGTTTACGGCCGAAAAATAGTCCGGGTGGGTGGTTTATGTGTTGCCCGCAGAACTGTGCTAAGTTTTGCCTTCGTGCGGATCCGACTTGACTGACTGTTTCCCGCATGCCGATGAACCATACTGAGACATGGCGATTTTTGCTGCGCCACGGGTGGCCGAATTGCTTCCGGTCCTCGTGGATCGGGAAGCCGCGGGGCGTCGCGAGGCGAACGCATTTCAAACCGAGAACAATACGTAGGGCGGGGGGAGAGCACCTCGCAAGACGTTGAACCGAAGTCCGGAGGGAATCATCCATGCATGCGGCATTATTGACTCTGCTGGTCGTCGTGGGCCAGAATCAGGCCGATTTGGCACCCGTAGCCGAACACTCGATCACCGTGGCCGGCGATGCCAGCTATGTCCCATGCGAGGCTTGCAATGCGGGCCGATGCCGAGTCCACCGCCGGCATCCGATGTACGAATATGTCCGCGATCAGTGGGGGCCCATGCCGCAAACGTGTTACGCTCCGCGATACGGCTGTTATCCGGGCAACGACCGCCACATGAATCGCTACCCGGCGTTTCACGGGACGTACTACCGCACGCCCTACAACTACCGAAACGTGTTCGATTATCCGTGGCACGCGGCCCCACACGAGCCGGTTGGGTATTTCACGCGGATAACGGAAGTTCCGACGGGAACGGAGACAGAATACGGGGCACCTACCGCAGCACCGTTTCCCGGCCAACCGCAGGTGGCCCCGCCCATGCCACCCACGCCGGCGCCCTCGCTGGGAATCGATCCTTCGTAGGCCAAACAACCAGGGGACGTTCACCGGTGGTCCCCTTTCCGCCGCGGTACAAGGCGCTGGCCAGACGGAATATCTCGCGCTGCGCCGTGTATTCTTCGCATCCCCCTTGCGGCCGGCGCGACACGGCCGCTTGGGCGTTGATGGGCATCTGATCGTCTCCCCCGATCGATGCGTGGCACGCTGTTCTTTCTTGCCACGTTTTGGAAAAGCCCAAGAATCCACCGCCCGTTTTGGATCCACTGCTTGACAACGGCAGCGTGATGCGGAGAATGGCGTCATTCGCATTGCCGAATCGTTCTTGTCCGCATTTCGTGATTCATCGCAAATGCTTTTGGGGGGGCGGCAAACACAAGGACTGACAACCGACGGCCCAAGTCGGGGCATGGATGCCCCTCCCAGTTTTTCTTGTCCCTTATCGCCACCACGACAGCATTCCCCTCTTCGCCATGCCCGCCTGTCTTGTCGGTCTCGGATCGAACGCGGGTGATCGGGCGCATCTATTGCAGCAGGCCGTGGACCGTTTGGCCGGCCAAGAATCGGTTCGAGTGACCGCCGTAAGCCGTTGGCACGAGACGCCGCCCGTCGGTGGACCGCCCGGCCAAGGCCCATTTCTCAACGGTGCCGCGCTGCTCGAAACCTCGTTGTCTCCCGAAGCGTTGCTTGATGCGCTGTTGGAAATCGAGCGGGCGTTGGGGCGCACTCGGGCGGCTCGATGGTCGGCGCGGACGATCGATCTGGATCTCTTGCTTTACGATCGGCGGACGCTCCGAACACCGTCCTTGGCGCTTCCGCACCCGCGGATGGCGTGGCGGCGATTTGTCTTGGAGCCCGCCGTCGAGATTGCCCCGACGATGGTTCATCCTCCGACCGGTTGGACGATCGCCCGATTGTTGGAGCACCTCGACACGGCGGCCCATTATGTGGCGGTGACCGGCCCGATCGGCGCCGGCAAGACCCATTTGGCCGAGCGCATCGTCGAGAAAACGGCCGGAGTGCTGATGCCCGATCCGGTGGATTGGAAGCTCTTGGCCCCATTCTCGTTCGATCCGGGTGGCAATGGGCGGCGCGCGGCGATAGAATTCCTCCAGCGGCGGGCCGAGCTCCTGACCGCGAGTCGAGACGTTTGGTTGCCAGGAGGCGCCTTGGTGGTCAGCGACTTTTGGTTCGACCAATCGGCGGCTCTTGCCCGGGCGTTGCTGCCCCAGCAGCAGCGAGAGGCTTTCCAGCAGCGTTTGGAAACGGCTGCGCGGGAAATCGTCCGCCCGAAGCTGATCGTGCTGCTGGACGTGCCGGCCCGGCAAGCGGGCTGGCTCGGACACCGTGGCGAAGAGGAGCTTTCGGCCGACGTACTCGACCGCCTGGACCAGGCGACCATCGAACTGGCCGGCGTACCGGGCAACGGGCCGGTGCTCCGGCTGACCGGTGGCGAAGCGCCGGACGCCTTGGAGGAAGTCTTGGCCGCGGTCGAGGCGATGGCATGACGGCCCATTGCCGGCACACACGAGCGATCCAGCGGACGGCTCCATGAGCGATGAAACACGCGGCAAGCTGCGACGAACCACGACCGTCGGCGAACTTCGCCTCGCGGTGGCCGCCGCGCGGAGCGAGGGGAAGTCGGTCGGCCTGGTTCCTACCATGGGGGCGTTGCATCAAGGCCATTTGAGTCTGGTCGAGGCATCCGTCGCCCAGTGCGGTTTCACGGTCGTGACGATTTTCGTCAACCCCGCCCAGTTCGGGCCCGACGAAGATCTCGCCCGGTATCCTTGCACCCTGGAAGCCGACCTCGACGCGCTGGCCCGTTGCGGTGCCGACGTCGCCTTCGTACCGGCGGCCGAAGAAATCTATCCCGCGGGACACGCCACCGGTGTCGAGTTGGGCGGCGTGGCCGAGCCGCTGGAAGGCCAACACCGGGCCGGCCACTTCGCCGGCGTGGCCACCGTCGTGCTCAAACTGTTCAACATGGCCGGAGCCGACGTCGCCTACTTCGGTCGCAAAGACTATCAGCAGATGCAGGTCGTGAAGCAGATGGTTGCCGATCTGAATGTGCCGATCACCATTTGCGAGTGTCCCACGGTACGGGAGCCGGACGGCCTGGCCATGAGTTCTCGCAACAAGTATCTCGCGGGAGACGCCCGGCAGCGAGCGTTGGTCCTCTGGAAGAGTCTCTGTCTGGCCCGGCGGGCGGTGGCGCAGGGCCAGCGCGACGGGGAAACGATTCTCCGGCAAATGCGGGAGGTGATCCGCTCGGCCGAAGGCGCGGTGATCGATTACGCCGCTCTGGTCGATCCGGAAACACTGGCCGGCGTGGCCCGTGTTGAACAGCCAACCCTTGCCGTGCTGGCCGTGAAGATCGACGAAACGCGGCTGATCGACAACTGCCTACTGGAACCGCCGCTAGAGTAATCATGTTTATATAGTGGAAAACCATGCTTCGCACACTCTTCAACATCCCCTCGGAATACTTCGGCTTCGGCCCGCTGCTGGCTGTTTGGGCCGTTTTCAGCGTGGGCTTGTTCATCTGGCTCGTGCGTCGCCAGGGGTTTTCCGAGGATACGCGGGGATACCTGCCGCTGGTGTTATTGGTCGGTGGGGTGATTTGGTTCCTGTTGCCGTTGCTCTGCGAGGAAGAAGGCCTGGCCGTTCGAGGTTACGGCGTCATGCTGATGCTGGCCGTCGTGGCCAGCGCCTTGCTGGCCGCCTGGCGAGGGCGGAAGCTGGGGATCGATCCGGACCTGATCTTTTCGCTGGTCTTCTGGATGATCATCCCGGGCATCGTCGGAGCCCGGCTGTTTTATATCCAGGAGTATTGGGACGAGTTCCGACGCGAAACGCTGTGGCAAACGCTGGTCGCCACGGTCAACGTGTCGCAAGGCGGTCTGGTCGTCTACGGATCGATGATCGGCGGCGCGCTGGGGCTGATCGTGTTCGTCCGCCGACACAAACTGCCGCTGCTGGCCATCTGCGACCTGATGGCCCCCAGCCTGATGCTGGGAATGGCCATCGGACGGATCGGATGCCTGGCCAACGGCTGTTGCTTCGGTGGCGCGTGCGATCTGCCTTGGGCCATCACGTTCCCGGCCGATAGCCCCGCCTATCGCCATCAGGTGCATCACGGCGAGGCGTTTGTCCATGGGCTGAAATTCTCCCAGGACGCCGAAGGAAATCTCGTCATCGGCGAAATCGAACCGGACTCGCCGGCCAGCCGACAAGCACTGGCGGCGGGCGACCGCGTGCTGGACATCGGGTGGCAACGCCCGGGAGAAGAGAACATGCAGGGCAAGCCGGTCGGCTCCGTGGATGAGGCGCGGCGCATTCTGCTCAACTTGGATCAGGCCGACACGGTTCTCTGGATCACCACGCCGGGAGGCACCGCGCGCTGGGTCTCCGCCGGGCCGGCCGCCGGGTCATTGCGGGTTCATCCGACGCAAATCTACAGCGCGGTCAACGGGTTGGTCGCGTGCCTATTCTTGTTGGCCTACGCACCGTGGAGCCGGCGCGACGGCGAAGTCACCGCGCTGGTCTGCACGATCTACCCGGTCTCCCGTTTTCTCATGGAATTCATTCGCGACGACGAAGGCCTCGGCACCTGGACGAAGATGACGATTTCGCAAACGGTAAGCCTGGGCATTCTGGTCGTGGCCTCCGCCCTGTGGGTCTATCTAAGGCGGGCGCCTCCCGGCAAGGCGTTTCCGCTGCCTCGACAGGGCCGGTAGACCTTTGCCAAAACCGTTTGGGCGAGAACGAGAAAAAGGGGACGGGAGTGTTTGTTCATCAAACAAGGACTCCCGTCCCCTTTTCTCGCCGTCCCCTTTTCTCGCTCGATCACGATGAGCTTGGCATTCATGGCCATGCCCGTGGGGGGCGGCGGAATCACGCGCGATCGGACGCTTTCCTTGCCCCCGTTTTCCCCGTTCCCTTTCTTGCTCGCACTTTCGCTTTCCCCTTCGCAATCTTTTTTAGCAGTCGCGCCCCGCGAGCGGACAACTCTCTTCCCTTCAATGTCCGCTGATTCCGGTGGACAAGAGGTTTTCCATGGGTGGGGCACCGCACTTCTTTGGGCGATTTCCTTTGTAGCGGGTAGAGCAGTTCGCAATCGGCACACCATCCCGCCGCGTCGAGTTCGTAATTGCACGTCGGACACCTGCCGTCCTTCTCATGAACCACGTGGCATTTTGGGCAGAGAAAATCAGGCCTAACCATGGGGCTCTTAATGCGCCGTTCAAACGCCTTGGAAAACTGGCGTGCTCTCGTCCCGAGCAGTGGAAGTGTAAGGATGCCCAGAAACAGGAAGAACCCCGGCAGCACCAGGAACTGTGCGTTACCATGGGACGACATGAAGAAGGCGACAGTCATAAACACGGCAAAGGCGACCCACATGGCGACGAGTTGAACGGCTGCCTGAAAAGGACGAACTTGCAGGAGCCATTGGGAATGAGTCCAGAAAAAGGCGCAGAGTATGGGCGTCATTATGCACACAACTGCTCCAGTCAGACTGCGACCCCAAAATCCAAGGGCTTCGATGGGCATTATCATCAAGAACATCACTCCGAACAGCAAGAGCCGGGTGTACCACCATGTCCAAGGACGAATCAGTCGGGCGACGGTGGAGTCCGTTCCTCGGGCCAAGACGAAACGAATCCAGTGCGAGCAGATCGGCACAATGAAAACCGAAAACATCAAGACCAATAACAACACTTCAACGATTCGCTGCATATCTCGCGTGAACGGCATTCCGTTGTAGTTACTCTCGGCTTCCCGCTCCACCTTTGAGATAGCTTCCACGTCGGTCAGAATCACCGTGTACGACATGTGCGTCAGCCTCTCGTTCCCAGTAGGATGTAGAGTCACGAATTCCGTTTGCGGCATGCCATAGATGTTGTAGATCTTCGCGGCTATAACAAGATTATCCCTCTCTGAGTCCAGGCCTTCAGCAAGTTCTGGATCGATCGACTCTCCGAATTCTAGGGTCGCCTTCGCGGCTTTCATGTGTCCTTCGTCCGTCATTTCAAAAATGAGCAAGGTCTCGTCGTTTCCCCGTGTTCCGAGGGGCTCGTCAGTGATTTGTAAGATCACGTTAGCTTCTTCGAGGGACTCGTCTCGACCAGCCAGCATCCAAACCGACACGCCGTCGTCACTCACTTCCCTTACTGCCACGTCCCACTCGACGGTTTGGCCGTCACATGCCTCCAGTTGCCTCTGGATTTCCTCAACTACAGCTTCTTGTGGACCGGACGCTTCTCCAAGATCCCGGCTCATAGAAGCAAACCAATCTCGCGTCTCTCGCGCATCGTCGGGGTTGAAATTGCAGTCGCGCTCGGAGCAACCGACAAGCCCGCAGCAAAGAACCACCGAGAGATAGAGGAGAGATAAAGGGAGACAAGCTACTCTGTTTGGTTCTTCCATTGGCGGCCTCGCGGGCGCAGAGTGAATTCCAGGTCCAATTTGGCGGCCGTGTCAGCCTGCCATGCCTTCGAGGAAAAACAAAGACTCCCGTCCTCTTTCTTCCTCAAAACTCCCGTCCCCTTTCTTCCTCCCGAAATGTATCTGTCCATCTTCGCCTGCGGCGAGGAGAGATGTCAAGTCAGTTGGGCGTGGGTTGGAATCGAAATGCAGCGGAGTTGCGGACAGGTGGCTCTGGCCGTTGCCTACTTGTCTTCACGTTGCCACATTCCCTTCAACCTCTCGACAGTCTCGCGCACCAGCACGTCGCCGCCCTCGGGGCCGACCACGAAGAAGTCCTGTATCTGGGCGTCAGAACGAGAACTTGGCTAGCGACACCTCACCGACGATCAGTTCCAGATCGACAGCGCTCTCGGGCAAGTGATAAACAAAATCTTGGTGAAGGAATATCATACCATCGACAACTTCCATCGTGCCGCCTTCCGGAAGCACTGGAATGAGCTTCAATGAGCTTGCACTTGCACAGATGTCTTCCGCCTTCAGGCTCCCCGAATCTCCATTTCCTTCCCGCAACGCCTTCGACAGTTCGTCGATACTCAGATTCAAGCGAACCAAGAGGACCGGCTTGCCCGCTTGTGCAGCAAGAGACGAAACAATCGCTTCCCTCGTCGTTTCACTGACTTTCTCATCGTCAAACGTGGATCGGACAATCTGGGCATCAAGCGATTTTACACAGGCGTGTTTTGAAGATACTTGAACTCTGCCCTCGGTCCACTCTCTTGGCTTTGCGTCTTCGGATTTGCCGCACCCTCCGACGACGACGCAAACCACCAACGCGAACATGGTCACCAATGACGTGCCGATTGACTTCATGGATTTCTCCTCTCGAAGTGAGCGAAAAAGGGGACGGGATGGGTAACGGTCAGCCAGCGGAAGAAGTCGGAAACCTGCTTATCCGCCCCGCGTTTCGGCCACACGACCATGTGCCAGTGGCTGGGCATGACGCAGTAAGCGAGCACTCGTAGCGGTTCCCTGGCATACGCCTCTTCCAGGACCCGCTCGAACGCCGCATAGTCCTCGTCCTTTTCAAACAATTTCATCCGCGCATTCGCGCGGTTGAGAATGTGATAAACGAGACCGCCTTGGATGGATCGGGCACGTTGAGGCATGTCGGCAGTCTACCAGATGAGGGGGAAACCGTCAAAAGAGACCCCCGTTCCCCCCCTATTTCCCGTGGATTTCGTGTGAATTCTCTCCTGATTCCCCCTGGTGACAATCCCACGACGACATCCTCTGGACAATGCCCCCAACACCGGGGAATAATTCTATACTTCCTAAGTGATTTGATAACAAGAGCTTGGGTAATGGTGGTTCGGGGTTTGACAAGCGACCCCCGAAAGGGGAAGATGAGAACTATTGCCGCAGTGGATGCGTAGTCCCAAGAGTTTGTCCAAGACCGGTGGGAACTTTTCGCAACCCGGCGGCGTCCCAATCTGTGAGCCTGCTGTGAATGACGACGCCCTGCTAATTGACGAAACGCTCGGTGGCAAGTCCCAGGCGTTCGGGGAATTGGTCCAGAAGTACCAAGACCGGCTGTACAACACCGTGTTGCACGTAGTCGGCACCCCCCACGACGCCCGAGACGTTGTCCAGGATGCCTTTGTGCAAGCGTTCGTCAAGCTGGAGACGTTCCAACATGCCAGTGCCTTTTACACTTGGCTGTACCGGATCGCCTTCAATATAGCCATCAGCCATCGCCGCCGCCGCCGACCGACCACGTCGATCGAGTGGAATCGCGAGACCACCGGACAAGAGCCGGTCGCCAGCGGTGCCGATGCCCACCAACAACTCGAACAAGCCGAACGCTGCGAGCAAGTACAACAGGCCATCGCACAACTGAGTGAAGAACATCGGGCCGTGCTGGTACTTAGGGAAATCGACGGCTGCTGCTACGAGACCATCGCCGAGATCCTCGATCTACCCATCGGCACGGTACGCAGTCGATTGCATCGGGCACGCCTGCAACTGCGAGATATACTTATTGAGGTGCTCCAACAAGAACCGTCCTAAAGCCACGAGATGACACTGTCGTAAGAAAAGCTGAAAGGAAGAGGGAGGCAACCACCACCGTTCGGGCGCGTATGGTAGCCATCTCGCTCCGCGAGATGTAGCCTTTGAAGCTCTAGGGTAT
>JABMRP010000880.1 GCA_013202535.1 Planctomycetota bacterium | reverse complement strand
GGGTTCATCGGGCGACCTCGCGTACTTTGAGGAAGAGGCAACCGGCAAGAAATACCGGCAAGAAATATCCCAGCGCGGTCAACATGCGAATCGCCAGCATGTTGGCCGAGATATCGAAACCGTAAGCCACATAGTTGGCGTAACCAAATTGCCCGAAATCGGGAACGATCCGGATCAAGACCTCCAGGCACTTCAGCAGAGCGCCGTCGATCATCTTCGCCACGTCGGTCCGCAACCCGGGCTCCATCTCGGTGACGACGTTCTGCTGGGTCACCAGGCGGATCAGCGCCTCGACGGGCCCGCCACCGGGGAGATCGTTGGCCGCCAGTTTGATCATGAACTCGCGGAACAGCCCCCCGATCACCATCCCCGTCGTGGCGATCATCGCCACCGGCTCGCTCAAGAATGTGCTGAAAGTGACGCCGAAGACGATGACCAGCACGACTTGAAGCCAGATACCGAAATAGCCCTTGGCGAAATTGGCCGCGAACGAGGCGTCTCGCGCCCGGAGATACAGATCGGCCTGAGCCACGCCGAAGCACTGCTGGCGATCGACACACCGCAGGTGGATTTCCACCCGCCCGTCCTCGGTGACCAGATCGTCGAATAAGTCGATTTCCGTTCCCCCCGCAACGGCATCCTCCCCTTCGGAGGCGGCCTTTTTCAAGGTCCGCGGGATGAATCGCTTATCGGTCTTGAACTCCTTGGCGGTGAAGGGGATCTGTTCGCTACGGACCCCCGAATCGGGATTCTCGAACACCAGGCTTCCACCGATTCCCTGGTCGATCTTCCCCTTGTGGCTGCGAAACACGGCAAGGGTCATCTCCAACGGCAGCCCGCCGCCGGGGAACGTGTCCTCCGAAATACCCTCGAAGGTCCAGATGGCCCGGGCCCCGGTTTGGCCTTCAATGTACGAACGATAGCCCCATTCGTCGCCGACGTTGATTCCTTTTTCGGCCGGATACCCCCGGCGATCCAGAAATCGCAGTTTTCCGTAAACCGGCACCCGGGCAACCAGCATGTCTTGCGGCGGGCCAAATTCGTAACTCGTTTCGTCTTCGGTCGCGGTGATCGTGACGGCGTGTTTATGGCCTTGCTGTATCGCCGTTTCCAGGATTTCGTCGCCGGAAGCCGGGTCGACAATGATCTCGTGTTGGTGATTGTGGACGCGGCTGGTGAGCACGCGCACCGGGTCTCCGGCTTTACCCCCGGTTTGGCTCACCGCCTGATCCACGTCGTCGGTGGTCAGCTCGTGGGTGTGCGCCAGTCCGCGGGTGACGAAGACGTAGCTGATCAATCCCATGAACACCAGCAGCGCCGAGGCGACGGCCACGAACCCGACGATCCGGCCCAACACGACTTCGCTCGGCCGAACCGGCTTGGTCACGATCGTATGCAGCGTGCGGTTGCGGATATCGGCCGGCAGACTGAAGGCACTTAAGAACAGCGCCAGCGGGAGCACCAGATAGCTGGTCGTCGTGAGCACGAAGCTCAAATAAAGCCGCGCCGGATAGTCGCTTCCCGGGTCGAGGAACCAGCCGGCAAAGGACGTAATCACGAAGAACACGATAAAGACGACGACCACGCGGCGGCGCAACGATTCCTTGACCGCCAGCCATCCCAGCGCCCAGACCCTTCGCGGGGAGATTCGCACGACGTCGGCGCCAATGCTCAGCAGAAGCCGCCAGACGCGCCCGGGGGCCGGCTTCAACCCGTGTCGCATGATCGACACGAAGGTCATGACCGCCCCAGCCGCGGCGATCACGATGGCCACGGCGATCAGCCACCCGAGCAGACCGTCGGATAGCCATAAGAGGAAGCGGGGGATTTCCGTCTCGACAACCATGAGCTAGGACCCTCCCCGCACGCGGCGTCCCGGATGTTCTTCACTCTCGCGAATAATCTTCAGGAAGAACTCGTCGAGCGTCGTGGTCGGGTTGTCCATCGAGAGGAGTTTCCCGCCGTGCCGCTGGATCACCTCCTTGATTTCCTCTTGCGCTTCGGCGTCGAGCCCCTCGGCGAGAATCTCCGTGGCGTCGCGCACTTTCAGCAGGCTGTCGACCCGGCCCAACTCCTTGAGTTCGCCCTGGTAGAGGATGGCGATCCGGTCGCAGATATCTTGCACGTCGGCCAGCAGGTGGCTGCACATCAGCACCGTCTTGCCCTGATCGCGGAGCCTGAGGATCATGTCCTTCATCTCCCGCGTGCCGATCGGATCCAAGCCGGTCGTCGGTTCGTCGAGGAGGATCAAGTCGGGGTCGTTGATCAGGGCTTGCGCCAGGCCGATCCGCCGGGTCATGCCCTTGGAGTACTCCTTCAAGGGGCGCCGTTTCGCCCAGGTCAGCCCGACCATGTCGATCAGATCGGCCGTTCGCGTCCGCCGCACCTTCGAGGGGATGCTGAAAAGCCGGCCGTAGAAATCGAGTGTTTCCTCGGCGTTGAGGAAGCGGTAGAGGTACGATTCCTCGGGCAGGTATCCGAGCCGCTCGTTCTTGGCGACGTTGGTCGCGTCTTGGTTGAAGACCAGGGCCTGTCCGCTGGTGGGAAAGAGCAGTCCCAGAAGAAGCTTCATGGTGGTCGTTTTGCCCGACCCGTTGGGACCGATGTAGCCGAACAGGTCGCCTTCGTCCAATTCAAGCGAGAGATGGTCGATGGCGCGCAGGTCGCCGTAGGTCTTGGTGAGGTCGTGAGTTTGGATCATGGTTTGTTCGTGGTCAGTGGGCAGTGGGC
>JABMRP010000879.1 GCA_013202535.1 Planctomycetota bacterium | reverse complement strand
TTATGCAGTCCCAGAATCAGAGATCCCATTCTTGCCGACGGGGTTTGCCGTGGTCGGCAGACTTGCGTTACCGAATAACAAACCCGCGTCGCATCACTACGAAATCGAAGCACCCGCGGGAACAACGGTGCAGTTTGGGACAGTTGCACCCGCATTCGGGCAGGCAGGTGGAGGTGTTGAGGCCCTTTTTGCCAATGCCGTGGCAAACCAAAAATCACCACCAACACGGCCCTGCGTCATTCCCGATGAATAGGGTGCAAAAGGTATTCGAAAACCGGGGACATTCACCTATATTGTGACGCGAAATCGGTGACTGTCCCAGGTTTCCCGAATAACAACGCGTTGCGCCGCAGGGACGAAAAAGAGGGCCAGTAGTTCGGCTGTCTAACCAACCGGAGGAACTGAATGCTACAATCGTTTCCGACAGGGGTAGCCGATAAACTCAAGGTATACGTCTACCGACTAATCGACCCTCGGAACGGCGAAACGTTCTACGTTGGCAAAGGAAAGGGCAATCGTGTATTCGCCCACGTTCGCGAAGACATCGACACGAACGATCCCGGCGATAAGCTCAGACGCATTCGCGACATTCGCACTGCCGGTTTTAACGTTGCTCACGTTATTCATCGTCATGGCTTGGACAACAAAACCGCACTTGAGGTCGAGGCTGCGTTGATTGACGCTTATCCCGGCTTGACAAATGTGCAGGGCGGGGACGGCGGTAATGACCGCGGTGCGATGCACGCGCACGAAATCGTGAACCGTTATCAGGCCGAGCCTGCTGACTTCCAGCATAAGGCCGTTCTAATTAACGTCAACCGCAGCGTAACGGAAACATCCCTTTATGACGCAACACGATACGCATGGAAACTTAGCAAAAAGAAGGCTGGCCGTGCTGAACTCGTCATTGCTGTTCGTCAGGGTATGATAGTTGGTGTCTTCGTTGCGGACGAGTGGCTGGCAGCGACTGCGGAGAACTTTCCCGGTCGTGAGCCCGCTTCTGGACGCTATGGGTTCATTGGCACCGAAGCGTCGAGTAGAATCCGGAAGATGTACATTGGCAAACGGCTTCCAGACGCATATAGAAAACCGGGGGCCGCGAATCCAATCAAGTACACGTTTCGCTAACCCGCCTGCGACGGCAAACCGGGTAAATCCTGGACAGTCACCCATATTGTGACGCGAAATCGGCGCCTGCCCCCTTTCCCCCCATCCTCAACCCGCCAACTCCAGCACGTCGAAACTCAACGTCACGCGGAACCAAACCCGTTGGATGGGGTTACTTCACAGTTGGCGACTCGGAAAGCTGCGGAAATGGCGAACGTCAAGAGGAATATCGGGCTCGGTGCTTCCGGGGTGGCCGTGATTCTTGTCCTGGGCTTGGCCGTGTGGCTGGGCTGGCTGGAGAAATCGTCGGTGCCCACGGGTCTCCGCAAGAAAGCAAGGATTCACGGGAATATCAAGAACCTGGAGGCCATCTTCTCCGCATTGCAAAGCTACGCGCGCGAGACGGGCGACCACTTACCTTCGTCCTTGGAAGAGCTGGTGAAGCAGGGCTACTTGGACCGCCTTGACGCGAAAGATTGTTTCTCCGGTCAAGATGAAATCGGCTTCCAACTCGTATCGGCAGGCGGAACTTGGGATGATTGTCGAGACGGCCTTCTCGTTGTCCAAACTCGCCATCACAGCGGTGACCCTTTTTTCGTTCTCAAGGCCGATGGAACGGCTCTTGTCCTGGAGAATATGAATACGGGCGAAAAAAAGTGACCGCCACCAAATTTGGGCAACTTAGGCAGCCGTCCAGGTGGCCCCTTCTCTTCTTGCGGGGGGGCCTGGATAGTAGCCGTCTGGCTGGGGCGCGATGTGGCCTTTTGGGGTCGTGTTTCAGTCCGCAGTGTCCCGGGGGGGCGGAGTCCCGTCCCACGCAGCTTCGGGGCAAGAAAGGCTACATCTCGCGCCGCCAGATGGCTACTATTACGACATGCCCCCGTTGTTTATGGACAACTCCATCGCCTTAGAGTAAGTTGGGGGGCTCGCCATAATGGTCTGTCCGCCGCCGGGAGGCGGATCGCCGGGCGTTGTCTACCAGTCGTTTCCCATTTCCTTCTATGAACGAGGTGTCTGTGATGCGTTTCGAGTTCAAGCGTTCCTGGGTTTTCATGGTCTCCGTCGTCTTGGCCCTGGGGCTGTTGAGCAGCTATCTGGTGGCTCAGGACGAAAAACCGGCCGCCGAAAAACCGGCCGCCGAAGAACCGGCCGTTGAAGAGCCGGCTGTTGAAGAACCGGTCGAGGAGGCCGATCCGTTCGAGGTGCCCGATGGCACGCCGGAAGAACTATTGGAATACGTCAAGAAGCTCCAGCAGCAGCGTCCCGAGGGCAACGACCGACGTGCCCAGATGGAATTTGTGCAGAAGGCGAACGGCGCGATGTTGGAAGCGGCCGATAAGATCCTCGCCGGCGAGCCCAACGACGAGCAGAAGACGGCCGCCGGGCAAATGAAAATGGCGTCCCTTGCCATGCTCATGCGACTCGGCGATCCCACCGCCAAGGCGAAGGTCCTCGCCTTGCCCGAGGAGTTGGAGAAGGCCGGTCTGACCGATCTGGTTCGGCCCGCCAAGAGTATGGCCCTTCAGATCCAATTGCAGCAGGCTCGCACGTTGGACGCCGACGGACTGGATAAACTCGTGGGCCAGATCAAGGAGTTTATCGGTGAGGCGGAAGAGATCGGTCGAGCGGAGATGAGCCTTGCCTTCGGCACCGCCCGGGCTCTGGAATCCTCCGGCAACAAGGAAGCGGCCACCAAGGTCTATAACGATTTTGCCAAGATCTTCGCCGCCAGCGAGGACGAGCAGATCGCCAACTTCGCGCTGATGCTGGAAGGCTCGGCCCGGCGGCTGAACCTCCTGGGCAACGAAATGGAACTCGAAGGGATCACCGTCGACGGCGAGAAGTTCGACTGGTCGAAGTACAAGGGCAAGGTCGTGCTGATCGACTTTTGGGCGACCTGGTGCGGCCCGTGTCTTGCGGAAATCCCCAATGTCGAGAAAAGCTACGAACTGTACCACGAAAAGGGATTCGACGTGGTAAGCATCAGCGTCGACCGAGATCGGGCGGCACTCGACAAATTCCTCGAAAGCCACGAGACGCCCTGGGCCATGCTCCACGACCAGGATGAAAAGGTCGAGAAGTCGATGGCCACGCACTACGGCGTGATGGGTATTCCCACCATGATCCTCGTCGGCGCCGACGGTAAGGTCGCGTCGCTGGACATTCGCGGCTCGAAGCTCGGCAAGAAACTCGAAGAACTGCTCGGCCCGGTCGAGGAAGAGACCGAAGAAGAGAAGCCCGAAGAGAAGCCGGAAGAGAAGCCTGAAGAAAAGTAGGGTTGATGTTGCACACGATCCAACCGCGGGCGCTCGCTTCTTGCCGACCGTGGGCGCTCGCGTTGGTCGTCGTGCTGGTTCTCTCCGCAACGCAATCGCCCGCCGGTGGTATTTCCAGACCGGACCGACCCCGATTTCCAGACGATGCTCCGGGCCATCGAAGCAGGCTGTCGGGCACTTCGAGAGAAACCCCGGATGGACATGCCCGGCGCCGTGCGCTCACCCTACGAGCAGGATTTCGGCCGGCTGTTCTGAGATCGCGCCGCGCGCAGAAATAAGACCCCTATTGCAGGATCAATCCACGGCCTTGGAAGGCGCCGCCTTGTCCTTGGAGGAATTGGATCGACTCGAAGTCGGCTCGGGATTTCTCGCGGTTGCCGGATACGCTGTAGGCGGCGCCGCGGTTGCGGTAGATGTTGACGTCCTTGGGGCTGAGACGAATGGCCAGATCGAGTTGGGCGATGCCCTCCGCAAGCTTGTTCTGGCGGCACAACGCGCAGCCGCGGTTGTTGTAGGGCTGCGACCATCGGGGCGATAGCTCAATCGCCTTGGAGAAATCGGCGATCGCGTCGTCAAACGATTTGAGCATGTAGGCCGCTTTGCCTCGCGTGTTCAGGGCGAAGCGGTTCTTGGGGTCTCGCGTGATTGCCTCGGACAGGTCGGCGTGGGCCTTCTTGAACTGGCCGGCCAGGAACAGCGCCTCGCCCCGGTTGGCGTAGGCCAGCGTGTACTCCGGACTGGCCTTCAAGGCGGCCGTGTAATCCTTGATCGCCAGCGGCAACGCGCCGTGCGATTTCAGCGCGAAGCCCCGATTGTTGAGCGTTTGCGGGTCGTCCGGCCGGAGGATCAGCGAACGACTGAAATCGCCGATGGCCAGTTCGAGGTTCTCGTTCTTGAGATGGATTTTGCCGCGGACGTTGTAGGCTTTGGCGTTTTTGGGGTCGAGTTCGATCGCCGCGTTGAGGTCGACCAGGGCGTGGTTGGGGTAGTTGTGCTCCAGCCAGCCGAGTCCTCGATTGTAATAGGCGTCGGCCAGATCGGGAGCCAGCTTGATCGCCTTGTTGAAGTCGGCAAACGCTGCTTTCGTTTCGCCCAACCGGTACTGGGTCTTGCCTCGCGTGTTGTAGGCATAGGGGTCGTCGGGGTTGAGATCCAGCGCCCGATTGAGCACGTTGACGGCTCCCTTGTCCTGCCCGATTTCATAAAGCGCCTCGCCCAGATTGCCGTGGGCCTTGGCATAGCGGGGATTGATCCGTACCGACTCGCCGAAATCGGTGATCGCTTCGCGCCATTTGCCCTGCGACCGGTAGACAAACCCGCGGTCGTTGTGCGCGATGTGCGATTTGGGGTCGATGCGGATCGCCTCGGA
>JABMRP010000878.1 GCA_013202535.1 Planctomycetota bacterium | reverse complement strand
ATCCCGCTGGTGAAGTAGCGGATCTCCACCGGCAGCTTACCGGCCATCTGGCTGCGAATGTTCCACTGCAGCGCGTCGTTGCGGCCGGCGGGAAACGTCGTATCGACCAGATCGACTTCGTCCACGTGGTCGAGGATGCGAAAATCGATGCTGGTCGGATCGATCAGCGTATTGGCCCAGGTAAACTGGACCCGATTCATGCCCGGCTTGACCGTCAGCAGGCGGTTTTCCCGGACCATGGTAATGTCTTCGCTGTTGTAGATCGTCAGTTGCACCCCCTCGCGGCGGGGTATCGTGACGAGATCCACGTCGGCCAGCACATGATCGGTGACCAGAAGAAGAAGGGCAAAAACTGCCCAAGAACCGCCTATTCGCATGGTTTTGATCCTTATTCGATGACGTCCGTGCGCGCATTTCCGCCGGTTTCTCAACCTTACTTCGGGTTTGGACGCCTGGTGGGGCGTAGAAGTTCCCGTCGGGAGATTAGCACGACCGTCACGGCCCGCAGCGAGGGAATGCCGGGGCAAGCAACCGTTGGTGCCATGAGAAATCACACAGATATCGCCGGGAACTCACGCAGAGGCGCGGAGCACGCGGAGGTTCTTCGAGTCTCTTGTCTTCCCACCCCTCCGCGTTCTCCGCGCCTCCGCGTGAGTTCCCGTTGTTCTCTGGGCGTGAACGGTTACCCGGGGCAGCTTCACTCGGTTTCGGACAACCGCCGCCAAATCTCGTCCATCGCGTCCGCAGCGCCCATGGAAAGCCGATAGTCGGCCACGGCGGAGAGCACCGTCTCGCTGGGGTTGATTTCGATCGTCGGCACGCCCCTTCGTTGCGCCATGATGACCGGCTCCTGGATGTAGGGGAAGACGCTACTGGTGCCGATGCTAAAAACGGCCCCGAATCCGGTTTCCAACTCGCGGCGCAGACAGCGCACGGCTTCTTCCGGCAGTTGCTCCCCGAATAGTACGACGTCGGGCCGCAGGATCGCGTTGCAGCGGGAGCAGCGGGGAGGGATATCGAGAGGGGCCGTTTCGTCAACCATTTGGCGAGCATTGCACCGCATGCAGGAGAGCGAGCGGACGTTGCCGTGAATCTCGATCACGTTGTGTGATCCGGCCAGCCGGTGGAACCCGTCGACGTTTTGTGTCAGTGTCCACACCCGCGGAAAGTGCTGTTCCATCTCCGCGATGACCTGATGGGCACGGTTATAGG
The DNA here is from genome assembly GCA_013202535.1 of Planctomycetota bacterium. Classification (GTDB taxonomy): domain Bacteria; phylum Planctomycetota; class Planctomycetia; order Pirellulales; family Thermoguttaceae; genus JABMRP01. The sequence goes on along the minus strand of JABMRP010000878.1, from coordinate 1,030 downwards.
TCGCCCCGCGTGTCGCCTCGGCAATCCGACCGAGGTATTTCCACGTCAGCTCGGGTTTCTTCCGCATCATCCATCCCGAGAGTACCTCTTCGATCGGGAGACCGTCTTCGGTCTCTTCGACATCGTACAGCCCACCGATGCCGCGGTACGTCGGCAGTCCGGAATCCGCGGAAATACCCGCGCCGGTGACGAACAAGATGCTGCAACACTTGCGTAGGATGCGGACGATCGTTTCCACGGTCTGCTGTTGGTGTGGGTCCATCAGTAACACGTCCTTCTTTGTCCGCCAACCGCTGGCACGGTGTTCACGGCCCGTGCCGAGGGAATACGGTGTGGACAATGAGCGATTCTACCAGGACGGATGTCCGTGGCACTACCCCGAAAGGGACACTCTGCCGAGGCCGTCCCGGAAATGGGAAAGTACCAATTTCTTGGCCCGCGCCAAGCCCAAGGGTTGCACCCCCAGGGTCGCATACCCGAGAATGATCCCAGCATCCCCCCTCACCCATCTCGGAGAAATCGCACCATGAAACCCCGAAGCGTCCAACCGCGTTGGCTGGTCATCCTCATCGTCCTCTGCCTGCTCCCTGCTGTCGTGATGCTGGCCAAGGGCATCATCCCCACGCCGCCGGAGGAGCCCGTGCTGGGCGAACTGGAGCCGGTGCTCATCGAAGCGCTCAGCGACGAGGACTCGCCGGACGCTTCGCTGGCGACGGTTTGCGACCGGCCGGAGATTCGCGCGCAGATCGCGAAACACGACCTGCAACTCTTCGGCGGTCCGGTGCTCGGGTGCGTGACCGATCGTGGCGCGAAGTTCTGGGTTCGCACGGGAGCCGAGGCCGAAGTGCAAGTCATCGTCGGCACGGGCGTGGATCTGGCCGACCCGGTGCGATCGAAAACGGTTCGCACCGCCAAGGCCGTCGACCTGACGGCCATCTTGGAAGTCGATGGGCTGCAACCGTTGACCGAGTATCACTACGACGTCACCGTCGACGGCACCAGCGCGATGAAGGGAAAACGCCCCCCATTT
>JABMRP010000877.1 GCA_013202535.1 Planctomycetota bacterium | reverse complement strand
CATCATCGCCTCGACGCAACCGGCCTGCATGCCCTCGACCTTGGCCATGATGTTGTTGAGATAATTGTGCGACTTGATCCGCGGGCTCAGCGCCGCCGGATGGTTGCGCACAATGCTGACGGTCACGATCTCCAGCCCCTTCTCGTAGTACTCGGGTGGATACAGGGCAATGTGGTCGGTGATGATGATGACCTGCGGGTTGTCGCACCGGTCGGGGCCGAGCCCGAGCGTGCCGCAGCCGCGCGTGACCAGCAGGCGAATGTATCCGTTGTCCAGGCCGTTGAGCTTCAGCGTATCGTAAATCGCCTCGGCCATGGCCTCCTTGGTCATGGGGATCTCCAGCATCAGGGCCTTGGCCGAATCCCAGAGCCGGTCGATGTGCTCCGTCAGCCGAAAGACCTTCCCGCCATAACTGCGAATGCCCTCAAAAACCCCGTCTCCGTACAGCAGCCCATGGTCGTAGACGCTGATCTTGGCGTCTTCCTTGTCGTAATGTTTGCCGTCGATGTAGACCTTCAAGGACATAGGGCTGCGCGGGGTTGGAGGAATGGGGGTCGTTGTTCTTAGGAATCGGGTGCCATGGGCGGCTTGCCCGCCCTTGTCTTTCGGGGATTCGGCAAGGGCGGACAAGCCGCCCATGGCACCCTTTCTGCCCATGGCACCCTCACCGGATGTTTCCCCGTCGAGCCAGGCACGCTTGAGAAAATCCAACGACTCGCGCAGTTGGCCGACCAGATTGCCGTCGCTGTAATCGCGACCCAGTTTCGGTCCGCCGATCTCCAAATAGCCGACCAACGTGTCCACGGGCAGCTTGTCGGCTTGCTCCAACAGCATTTGACGCACCGGCTCGATGTCGATGATGCCTTTGGCCCGCTCTTGGGGCCCAAAGCCGAACGTGGAGGAATACTCCGCGTCGGTATTCTTCAGGTGCAGCTCGTAGAGGTACGGCAGCGTGGATTGGAGCAGTTCGAGGTGATCGTAACGGATGACCGACTGGTCGTCGGCGTAGCCGTGGGCGATGTCGGTGCAATAGCCGACGCGCGCGGTGGAGTCGGGATGCTCGTTGTGGAATGCGTCGAGCCGCTCGCCCATGAACCGGATCTCCTCCGGCAGGGTCGGCGCTTCGGCCAGACAGGACATCGGCTCGATAGCCAGCCAGGGCATCCCCTTCTCGTGGGCAAATTGCATCAACTCCTTGATATGGCGGAGGTAACACTCGATGCCCTGGGGTTTGGTGCCCATGCGGTCGCGGTACGTCGAGCCGGGATTGGAACCGACCGACTTCGCGCCGAGAATCGCACCGACCTCGATCAGCCGCTCGAAATTTCGCCGGGCGACCGCCTCCCAACCGGGGTCGTCGATAAAGAAACCGCCCAACTCCCGATGCGCGGTGAACAGGCTGTGGATCGTAATACCCAGGTTCTCGGCCTGATTGCGCATCTGCTGGAAGTAGGCGTCGGGAAGTTGATACAACTCGAAGAACGTGCCGAGTTGTACGTACCGGACACCCTCGTCGGCAAGCAACCGGAACAGCCACTCGTAAGAGAAACGATACTGGGCCGGATCGGTCTTGACGCCGAGTTGAAGCGTGAGTTGAGCCAAAGCCTCTGGACTCCTGGATACCGAGGTGGGGAAACGATTCGATGACGGGCCATCGAACAGGTCACGGGAAAGCCCAATTCCCGGGAAGCGGTCGTGTTGAAAAAATGGGGACAGGCACCTCGCCAACAACTGGTTTCGTCGGGGATGACGCACTCCCGCTCGGAGCCAGTCCCCTTTTTCAACGGGCTGCTAGGCTTCGCCGTTGGCCTGTTCCAGCGAGGTGATTTTCTCCACGCGCCGGGCGTGACGACCACCCTCGAATGCCGTGTTGAGCCAGATCTCGACCAGCCGGTCGACCAGCCGATCGCCGAGAATATCGCCGGAGAGACAGAGCACGTTGAGATCGTTGTGTCGACGGCTCATCTCGGCCGTCAGGTCGTCGTGGCAGGGGGCCGCCCGAACGCCGGGATACTTGTTGGCTACGATGCACATGCCCAACCCGGTGCCGCAGATCAAGATGCCGCGGTCGACCTCTCCCCGGCTCACCTTCTCGGCAACCGCAGAGGCGATGTCCGGGTAATCGACGTGTTCCTCGCTGTGGGTTCCCACATCGAGCACTTCCTGGTCGAGCGAGCGCAGAAGCTCGACGATCTTCCCTCGAAGCCGGAAACCGCGATGATCACTCCCGACGGCAATCCGCATAGCGAAATCCTTCCCTCCACTAACTCGAAGTAACTCGAAACCCCGGCCATCCAATCGACCATTTACCGGCGACGACGATCCGGTTCGTGCGAAAACTAAAGTGTACACACGCCGGGCCGGGTGTGCAATGATGACCGCTGCAATGGGGGGCGTGCAGGCGGCCGTTTAGACCGGGCACTCATGCTCGGCGCTGGATGGGGGGGAGGGGATGACCGATGCTTCAAAACGCCGGGCACAAGTGCCTGGGCTAAACGACTAAACGGCCCTAACCCTCACCCTCTAATTGACCCTTCCATCGGGCGATCATCTGTAACGCCTCAAGGGGGGTTATCTGATTGACGTCCGTTTCCCGAACCATGTCGAGCACCGGATGAGCGGTCGCCCCAAAAAGCGTCAACTGCATCTGTACGGGCTTGTCGGTCTCGGTACGACGCCGGGCGATCTTTGAACGCCCACGATCGTCGAGATGCTCTTCCTCCAATTGCGACAAGATGTCCTTCGACCGCTCGATCACCTCGCGCGGTACGCCGGCCAGCCGGGCGACGTGAATCCCGTAGCTCTTGTCCGCCGCGCCCTCGATGATTTTGTGCAGAAATACCACGTCATCCTGCCACTCGCGGACCGCCACGTTGAGGTTTTCGACGCCCGAGAGCGACTGCTCCAGATCGGTCAACTCGTGGTAATGCGTGGCAAACAGCGTGCGGGCGCCGATTCGATCGTGCAGGTGCTCCACAACCGCCCAGGCCAGCGAGATGCCGTCGTAGGTGCTGGTGCCACGGCCGATCTCGTCGAGAATGATCAGGCTGCGACGCGTGGCCGTGTTGAGGATTCGCGCCGTTTCGGTCATCTCGACCATAAAGGTGCTCTGCCCGCGAGAAAGTTCGTCGCTGGCCCCCACCCGGGCGAAAATCCGGTCGGCGATGCCGATCGTCGCTTGCGAAGCCGGTACGAAGCTGCCCACCTGAGCCATCAACGTGAGCAGGGCAACTTGGCGAATGTACGTACTTTTGCCGGCCATGTTCGGCCCGGTGATCAGCAAGATCGACCCGGTGGAACTGCCGGCCGCCGAGTCGCCGGTCGCAGAGTCGCTACTCGTGGAGTCGATGGAAATGTGGGTATCGTTGGGTACGAATGTCCCCTCCGGCGCCAGCATGTCGAGCACCGGATGGCGGCCGTCGACGATCCGCAAAATCGGGTCTTCCGTCAGGGAAGGACGGACGTAGTTCCGCTGCCGGGCCAACTCGGCCAATCCGGCCAGCACGTCGACCCCAGCCAGCGCCGCGGCGGTGCCCTGCAGCGCGCGGGTGGATGCCGCCGCCGTCTCGCGAAGCTCCAGGAACAACTCGTACTCCAGTTCCTTGGCCCGTTCGTCGGCCGTCAGCACCTTCTCTTCGTATTCCTTCAGCTCCGGCGTGATATAACGCTCGGCGTTCTTCAGGGTCTGTTTGCGGATGTAGTCCTCGGGAATCTTGTCGCGGTGTGCGTTGGTCACCTCGAGGTAGTAGCCGAAGACTCGGTTGAACCCGACCTTCAAGGTGGGGACCCCGATCCGCTCGGTCTGGGCGGCCTGGTATTGGGCGATCCACTGCTTGCCACCGCGGGCCAACTCGCGAAGCGAGTCGAGTTGCTCGTGATGGCCGGAGCGAATGATTCCGCCGTCCTGGCTGGAGAGCGGACAATCGTCGACCAGCGCGGCTTCCAATTGGGCACGAAGCGGGGGGCAGAGATCGATTTGCGATTCCAGGTGGCCCAGCAATTCGCTTCGCCGCGCCGTCAGCTTCGCCTTGACCGCCGGCAGACAGGCCAGGGTTCGCCCAAGGAAGCTCAGGTCGCGGGGGCTGGCCCGGCGAGTGCTAATCCGGGCGATCAGCCGCTCGATATCGTACGATCGGCCCAGCGCTTCCCTTAGGTCGCCGCAGAGGGCCGGTTCGGCGAGCAATTCCTCGACCGCGTCCAGCCGCCGGCCGATGGCATGGCCGTCGATCAGCGGACCGGCGATCCACTCGGCCATCGTTCGCGATCCGGCGGCGGTGACGCACTGATCGAGCACCGCCAGCAGCGATCCCTCGCGGCGGCCGTCGCGCATGGTTCGGGTGATTTCCAGGCTGCGGCGCGTCGCTTCGTCGATCTGGAGCGTCCGGTCGTCGCGGTAGGGGAGAAGGCGGTCGATGTGGCCCAGCGAACTTCGCTGCGTTTCGGTCAGATAGTCGAGCACGGCTCCGGCGGCACGGATCGCCTGCGTATCCGCCCCGTCGGCGTCGAATCCGAACCCTTCCAGCGTGGCGGTGCCGAAATGCTTCGCCAAAGCCTCGCGGGCCGCGACCGCCGAAAATGCCCAGTCGGGACGCCGAGCAACGACCGGCTCGCCGAAGATCGCCTCGGGCAGGTCCTCGGCGTCCTGGCTGAGAAGGATCTCGGCCGGGGCAATATGGGCCAAGTGATCGGCCAGCCGATCGCCGGCACACCCGGCGGCCATAAACCGTCCGGTCGACAACTCCACCCAGGCCACCCCCGCCACCGAACCCGGCACGACGGCCGCCAGGTAGTTCGACTTGCGGGGATCCAAGAGGGCGTCGTCGGTGATCGTGCCGGGGGTCACCACCCGAGTCACCTCGCGACGGACCAGTCCTTTGGCCTTTTTGGGATCCTCGACCTGTTCGCAGACCGCCGCCCGCATTCCCGCGGCAACGAGTTTGCGCAGATACGCGTCCAACTGGTGGTGGGGAAAGCCGGCCATGGGGACGGCATTTTCGCCCTTCTCGCGGCTCGTCAGGGCTAACCCCAGCGTGGCGGCCGCGATCTTCGCGTCGTCGCGAAAGAGTTCGTAGAAGTCTCCCATGCGAAACAGCAATAGGGCGTCGGGACACGCCCGTTTCGCTTCCTCGTATTGTCGCATCATGGGAGTTACAGCCATGACGGACATGCTAGCAGATGGCCGAGCGGCGGCTCAAGGGGGAGGACACTCGCGGGGGGGAGACGCGAACCGGCCTTCCCCAGGGATCGTGGACGCGAGGTCGTGGACGCGAGGAAAGGGGACGGGGGGAAGATTGCAAATTGGCCATTGGTTATTGCAAATTGCAAATTGCAAATTG
>JABMRP010000876.1 GCA_013202535.1 Planctomycetota bacterium | reverse complement strand
GCCGTATAGTAGCCATCTCGCTCCGCGAGATGTTGCCTTTCGTCGCGAAGTGAGATGGGTACTACACGCAAAGGCAAAGCTACATCTCGCGGAGCGAGATGGCTACTATACGGATGCGAGTAGACGAAGACAACAGGATGGGAAACACCATGTCCGCATTGCGTTACCTGCCGGCCGTTGTCAGCCTGATGGCACACCGCGAGAAATGCGGCGGGTGTGGGCGATGTGTCGAAGTATGCCCCCATCGGGTTCTGCGTCTGCAAGAAGGGAAGGTCGAAATCGCCGATCGCGATGCGTGCATGGAGTGCGGCGCGTGTGCCCGGAACTGCGCCACCGGCGCGATCGAAGTCGACTCGGGCGTCGGTTGCGCGGCAGCCGTCATCCTCGGCGCCCTCCGCGGAACCGAGCCTGACTGCTGCTGCGGAGGGACCGAGGAAAACGCCCCCGGGTGCGACGGATCCGATAACGGTCCGCCCTGTTGTGGATGAACTCACCGCGTTCCGACCCGTTTTCCCCATTCGCGGCGAAACCAAGCAAGCACTTCGGGGTTGAATCACAATAAGCGGGGTCCTGCCGGTTTTTCTGGTGCGTTCGGGGTGTTCGGATGCCACCGGTTAGAGGGCCGATTTGCAACGAAGGAGAGTGAGCATGCGCAAACTGTGGACGATGGCGGCAGCGATGGTGGCCGTGAGCTTCCTGGGGTTGAGTTTCGCCCGAGCCGAAGACCCCCCCAAGAAAGAGCACAAGCGCCCCTCGGTCGGCGAAATCTTCAAGAAGATGGCCGGCGAAGACGGCAAGATCTGCATCAAGGATCTCCAGAAAAATCCCCGGACCAAGGATAAGGCCGCGGAAATCCTGAAGAAGTGGGACACCGACGAGAACGGCACCGTATGCATCAAAGAGTTCACGGCAGCCTTCGAGAAGCGTCGCGCCGAGCACAAGAGGGGCGAGCACAAGAGGGGCGAGCACAAGAGGGGCGAGCACAAGAGGGGTGAGAAGAAAGACTAGCCGACGCAGTCACTACCCCCCCGGCAGCAGGTCATCGCCATGAGGTCGTGACCTTGCCGGATTCGCAGCCACCCCAAACCGCCGGGTTTTCGCTCGGCGGTTTTTCTTTGGCTTCCCCTCCCGTCGAGCGAATAATGTAGGAGACGTACGCCACCGGCCCCGGCACATCGCATCGGACAGGGTAATCTCGATGACCGCACATTCCGTCGACCCACGGCAGTCGCCGCCGGCTGAGTTGTCGGCCGCGGAGTTGGATCGGGTAGCGGTGATCGTGCCCGCCTACAACGAGGAAGAGTCGTTGCCCCACGTGCTCGCCGATCTTCCCCCGGCGGGCTGCGTCATCGTGGTCGACAACGGTTCGACCGACGCCACGGCCCGGGTGGCTCTGAATCTCGGCGCCGTGGTGGCCGACGAGCCGCGGCGCGGTTACGGATCGGCCTGCCTGCGGGGAATTCGCGCGATCGGGGAACTGGTATCCACCGGCCGGCCGCCGCCGAAAGTCGTCGTATTTCTCGACGCCGACTACAGCGATTACCCCGAATTGCTGCCCGATCTGGCGGCACCCATCTTCGCCGAGGAGGCCCAGTTCGTACTCGGTTCGCGGCTGCTGGGCCGGCGCGAGCGCGGCGCGATGCCCCCACAGAGCGTATGGGGGAATCGTTTGGCCTGCTTCCTCATGCGCCGCCTGTTGGGCGTCCGCTACACCGATCTTGGGCCTTTTCGGGCGATCGACTATCGGGCACTTTGCGATCTGGGGATGGTCGACCGCAACTTCGGCTGGACCGTCGAGATGCAGATCAAAGCCGCCCAAGCGGGGCTGCGGATTCGTGAGATTCCCGTTCCCTATCGCCACCGAATCGGGCGAAGCAAGATCAGCGGCACGATCAGCGGCACGATCAAGGCGGGCGCGAAGATCCTGTACACGATCGCCAAATACGGCCGCCGCGGTTCGGGCGGTACTCGAAGGGTTAATGACCCATGACGTCTGATCGCCGCCGTCTGATCGCCCTGGTCGTGCTGGCCGTTGTTGGCGTGGGCATCTACGCCGCGATAGCCGGGCTCAGTCGGCAGTTCGTCGTCGGCCGGGAACACGCGGATCGTCCCATCCTGGCCGTGCTGGGACTGCTGGCCGTGGCTTTCGTCTGTTACCTCGTGGCCATCGGTCTGGCGGTGCGTGTCGGGCGGACGGGCCGGCTGCTGGGGTTGATCGCGATTTCCAGCGTGGCTTTTCGGGTGGTGCTCGCCTTTTCCTGGCCCATCCAGGAGGTCGACATTTACCGCTATCTATGGGACGGAGCCGCGACGACCGCCGGCGTGAGTCCGTTTCGCTACAGCCCCGATCAGGTTCGCGAGGCGTCGGCCGAGACGGATCTGCCCGACGATCTTCGCAGTCTGGTCGAACTGCGCGACGACGTGCCTGAGCTGGCCGATATCCTCGATCGCGTCCATTACGGCGAACTGCCGACGATCTATCCGCCGGTCAGTCAGGCGGTGTTCGCCGCGTGTACGCTGGTCACTCCGCGCGAGGCGACAGTGTTTGAGCGGCTGGTCACGATGAAGATCTGTTTCATGCTCTTCGATCTGGCCACGCTGGCGCTGGTGGTGGATCTGTTGCGTCGCACCGGCCGGCACGTCGGCTGGTCGCTGGCCTACGGATGGTGTCCGTTGCTGGTTAAAGAAGTGTCCAACAGCGGGCATCTCGACGCGGTGGCCGTTTTTCTGACCACGGCGGCCGTGTGGGTCGCCACGCGCAGTTTCTTTGAACTGCCCGGGAGCAGGCGATGTCGCGCTCGACACTGCGGGGCTCTGGTGGCCGCTGCGTTGTTGGCGTTGGCCGTCGGGGCGAAACTCTATCCGGTGGTATTGGTCCCCCTATTCGCGGCCGCCGGCCTGAAGCGGCTGGGTTGGCGCGGAATCCTGGGCCCGGCCGTGGTGTTTGCCGCGATCGCGGTGATCGTTCTCTGGCCGATGGTCCCACGGGGCGCGTCTCCGGCGGTTGCGGAGACCGCGAGCGACGCGCCTGATGACGATACGCCGCCGATTCCCGATGATCTGGATCAGCCGCCGGACGAAGTGTCTCGCGCCGAACCGCAAGACCCGAGCCTGGGGCTGACAACTTTCTTGCGTCGTTGGGAGATGAACGACTTTCTGTTCATGCTTCTGCTGGAAAACACCAGGCCGCAAGGGGAGACCCCGCCGGAAAGGATGCCCTGGTTCTCGGTCGTGCCCCAGTCGTGGCGTGTCGCGCTGTTGAAGCCGCCGGCCGAATATCTCGACCTGGATCTGCCGTCGACGGCCTTTCTCACAACCCGGGCGGTAACCGGCGGGGCCTTTCTTCTGCTGGCCGTCGCGTTGGCAGCGCGCGTCTATCGTCGGGGAGGAACCGAGGTGTGGCTGGAAGCCGCGTTTCTCACCGTGGCCTGGCTGTGGCTGCTTTCGCCTACCCAGAATCCCTGGTATTGGACCTGGGCGATGCCGCTGGTCGCGTTTGCCCGGGGCCGTGCCTGGCTGGCCGTCAGCGGGTTGGCGTTGATCTACTACCTGCGATTCTGGCTCGGCTATCATCTGGCCGAGGAGCCGGTTCTGGGCACGGCATATCACGGTGAGGCGTTTTTCGACTTCGTGGTCACTTGGTTGGAATTCGGCCCATGGCTCATCTGGCTCGCCTTGGCCTGGTGGTATCGAAAGTGTGTTGCACCTCACAGATCGGGTACGAATAAACCCAGCAAGATCGAACCAGGGACCGTTTCTATTTTCCCGTGACAGAAGTTGCCGGATCATAACGGCGCCAACGACAACTCCAAGGGAGCCCCCCGGAAGAGCCAGGAACGGAGGGGACCGGACGGGCAAATGAAAAATGGCCCGCGTTCCGCGAAACCATCGG
>JABMRP010000875.1 GCA_013202535.1 Planctomycetota bacterium | reverse complement strand
TTTTCCTCGCGATGCTGGGTCTGTCTTGGTCGTTGTACGGCCGCTTTTGTTTCCTCTATGGACTGCAGGATAACGCAAGCCGCCGCGAAAATCAAATTTTCCGCCCGCATTTGACGGTTACGTCGCGGTCGAGTACGTTGACTCCAACACAATCCCCACGGGCTCGGCCGGGCTGAGGCCCCAAAACCGTCATACGATACTCGCCGCCACCACGGAGATCATCCCATGAGAAACATACCCCTCCTGTCGGTCCTCGCGATGCTCGCACTCCCCTGCCCTGCCCCGGCGGCGCCGCTGCGGCCCAATATCGTGTTGATTATGGCCGACGACATGGGCTACAGCGATATCGGCTGTTACGGCGGCGAGATCGAAACGCCGACGCTCGACCGCTTGGCGGCCGGCGGGCTGCGGTTCACGCAGTTCTACAACACGGCCCGATGTTGCCCCACCCGGGCGGCCCTGCTGACCGGCGTCAACCAGCATCAGGCGGGCATCGGCCACATGACGGGCGACTACGGGCGGCCGGCCTACCAGGGCTACTTGAACCGCCGCTGCGTTACCGTCGGCGAGGCCTTGCGGCGCGGCGGGTATCGCACGCTGATGACCGGCAAGTGGCACGTCGGCGGCAAGCCGGGCCAGTGGCCGAGCGATCGAGGGTTCGATCGGGTCTACGGCATTCCCGAGGGTGCCGGCCATTTCTTCCGCATCCCCGCCAACCGCACCCTGGTGCTCGATTCGACGCCCATCGAACTCGACCCGAACGAGCCGTGGTACTCGACCGACGCCTGGACCGATTACGCCATCCAGTTCGTCGAGGAAGCCAATCGGATGGACAAACCCTTCTTCCTCTACATCGCCCACAACGCGCCCCACTGGCCGCTGCACGCATTGCCGGAAGACATCGCCAAGTACAAAGGCAAGTACGCCGTCGGCTGGGACGAACTGCGCCGGCAGCGCCACGCCCGGCAGATCGACGCGGGCATCGTCGACGGGCGCTGGCCGCTCACGCCGCGCGACCCGAAGGCCCCGGCATGGGACAGCCTGGACGAGGGCCGGCGGAAGTTTCTCGCCCACAAGATGGCCGTCTACGCGGCGCAGGTCGATCGGATGGACCAGTCGATCGGCCGGCTGATGCAACGGCTCGACGAGTTGTGCATCGCCGAGAACACGCTGGTGATGTTTCTGGCCGACAACGGCGCTTGTGCCGAGGGGGTCAACCGCGATCCACCCGGTACGCTGCCCGGCGGTCCCGAGACGTTCCAGAGCTACGGCTTGCCTTGGGCCAACGCCAGCAACACGCCCTTCCGGCTGTACAAGCACTGGGTCCACGAAGGGGGCATCGCCACGCCGCTGGTCGTTTCCTGGCCGGTAGGGGTGAAGAACCCGGGCACGCTGGTCCACAGCCCCGGCCACGTGGTCGACATCATGGCCACGTGCGTCGACACCGCCGGCGTCGAGTATCCCGAGCGGTACAACGGCCAGGCGATTCAACCGCCCGAGGGTGAAAGCCTGCTGCCGATCTTCCGCGGCGACACACGCCAGCGCGGGCCGATCTTCTGGGAACACGAAGGCAATCGGGCGGTCCGCGACGGCCGCTGGAAACTCGTCTCCCGCCACCCCGGCCCCTGGGAGTTGTACGACCTGGAAGCCGACCGCACCGAGTTGCACAATCTGGCCGCCAAGCAGCCCGAGAAGGTCAAGGAACTAACGGCCAAGTACGAAGCCTGGGCCGAGCGATGCAGCGTCTCGCCATGGCCGGTCGTTCGTCGCAACACCCATCACTCCGGATCATAACCCAGGTTCGGTGCCAACCACCGCTCCACTTCCTTGATCTTCATCCCCTTGCGATGAGCGTAGTCTTCGACCTGATCGTGCGTAATGCGGTCGACGGAGAAGTAGCGGGCTTCGGGGTGGGCGAAGTAGAGGCCGCAGATCGAGGCGGCCGGGTCCATGGCCAGCGTTTCGGTCATGCGGATGCCCGTCGCGGCCGGCACGTCGAGCAGGTCGAAAAGGATCCGCTTCTCGGTGTGGTCGGGATAGGCCGGATAGCCCGGCGCGGGGCGAATGCCGCGGTACTTCTCGCGGATCAGCGCGTCGTTGTCCAGCGACTCATCGGCACCGTACCCCCAGTCGATGCGCGCCTGCTGGTGCAACCGTTCGGCAAACGCCTCGGCCAGCCGGTCGGCCAGCGCCTTGACCATGATCGCCCGATAGTCGTCGTGGTCGGCTTCGTATCGGGCGACCAATTCGGCGCAGCCATGGCCGGTGGTCACCGCAAAGGCGCCCAGGTAGTCTTCACGCGGGACGTCGTGCGGCGCGATGTAATCGGCCAGGGCGCGGAAGTTCGTTTGCCCCTTGCGCTCCCACTGCTGCCGCAGGGTGTGAAACCGGGCCAGTTCCTCGTGTCGCCGGTCGTCTTCATACACGAGAATATCGTCGTCCACCGAGGCCGCCGGCCAGAACCCGTAAACTCCCCGGGCACGCAGTTGCCCGTCGGCGATGATCTCCCGGAGCATTTCACCGGCGTCGTTGAAAAGTTCCCTCGCTTGAGCGCCCGCCTTGGGGTCGTCCAGCACGCGCGGATACTTGCCCTTGATCTCCCAGGCCATGAAGAAGGGGGACCAGTCGATGTACTCGACGAGCTCCTCCAGCGGATAGTCGTCCAACACGCGGACGCCGGTAAACGCGGGTGTATCGATGCGCACAGTCTGCCAATCGGTCGCGAACCGCCGCCGCCGCGCCTCGCGATAGGGCACCAGATCGCGCTTCTGGCGACGCGCGAAGGATTCCTGCATTCGCCGCTGTTGGTCCCGGTTTTCCGTATCGAACTGCTTTCGCGACTCCGGTTGCATCAACCGGTCGACAACTCCCGCGGCCCGCGATGCGTCGATCACGTGGGTGGTGACCCGATCATAGGCCGGCGCGATCTTTACCGCCGTATGCTTGGCGCTGGTCGTGGCCCCGCCGATCAACAGCGGCAGCGTCATGCCGCGCCGCTGCATCTCCCGGGCGACGTGGACCATTTCCTCGAGGCTGGGCGTAATCAGGCCGCTGAGCCCGATCATGTCGGCCCCTTGCTCGATGGCCGCGTCGAGGATCGTCTCGCAGGCGGTCATCACTCCCAGATCGACGATCTCGTAGTTGTTGCACCCCAACACCACGCCGACGATATTCTTACCGATGTCGTGAACGTCGCCCTTGACCGTGGCGATGACGATCTTCCCGCGACTGCTTCGCGTGCCTTGCGACTTCTCGGCGTCCATGAAGGGCAACAGGTAGGCCACCGCCTTCTTCATCACCCGCGCGCTTTTGACCACCTGGGGCAAAAACATTTTCCCCTCGCCGAACAGATCGCCGACGACCTTCATGCCGGCCATCAGCGGCCCCTCGATGATCTCCAACCCCGTGGCGTATTTCCGCCGGGCTTCTTCGACGTCGGCCTCGATAAACTCGACGACGCCCCGCACCAGGGCGTGCGATAGTCGCTCCTCGACGGTCCCTTCCCGCCACACCTCGGCGGCTTTCTCGATCGTCGAGTGGTTGGCCTCGGTCGATTCGGCAAACTCGATCAGCCGTTCGGTGGCGTCGGGGCGCCGGTCCAGGAGCACGTCCTCGACCCGCTCCAAGAGATCTTTCGGGATCTCCTCGTATACGGCCAGTTGCCCGGCGTTGACGATGGCCATGTCGAGCCCGGCGCCGATGGCATGATAGAGAAAGGCCGCGTGCATTGCCTCGCGGACCGTGAAATGACTGCGGAAGGAGAACGAAACGTTGCTCACCCCGCCGGAAACCTTGACGTCGGGAAAGAGTTGTTTGATCCGCCGCACCGACTCGATGAAGTCGACCGCGTAACGGTTGTGTTCCTCCATGCCCGTGCCCACGGTCAGGATGTTGGGGTCGAAGATGATGTCGCAGGGCGGCATGCCGACTTTCTCGGTCAACAGATGGTACGCACGTCGGGCGATCTCGACCTTATGCTTGGTCGTCACGGCCTGACCCTGCTCGTCGAACATCATCACCACGCAGGCCGCTCCGTAACGGCGTACCAGGCGCGCGTGCTCCAAGAAGACGTCCTCGCCCTCCTTGAGGCTGATCGAGTTGACGATCGACTTGCCCTGCACGCATTTCAGCCCCGCTTCGAGCACGGCCCAATCGGAACTGTCGATCATCAGCGGCACGCGGCAGATATCCGGCTCGGCGGCGATGAGATGGAGGAACCGGGTCATCATCACCGGGCCGTCCAACAGGCCGTCGTCCATGTTCACGTCGACCACGTTGGCCCCGTTGTCGACCTGCTGCCGGGCGACCGCCACGGCCTCCTCCAACTGGCCGTCGCGCACCAGCCGGGCAAACCGCCGCGAGCCTGACACGTTGGTCCGTTCGCCGATCATCATGAACGTGCTGTCGGCGCCCAGCACCAGCGGTTCCAGGCCGCTGTAGCGGGAGTAGGGTTCCAGCTCGGGAACCTTTCGAGGCTCGCACCGGGCCACCGCCGCGGCGATCGCGCGGATGTGGTCGGGTGTCGTCCCGCAGCAACCGCCCACGATGTTCAACCACCCGGCGGCCGCAAACTCACCCAAGACGCCGGCCATCTGCTCGGGCGTTTCATCGTAGCCGCCAAACTCGTTGGGCAACCCGGCGTTGGGGTGACAACTCGTGTAGCGCGGACAGATGGCCGCGAGTTCTTCGACGAACGGGCGCATCAACTCCGGGCCCAACGCGCAGTTGATCCCCACGCTCAACAAGTCGGCATGAGCGATCGACGTCCAAAACCCGTCGAGCGTTTGCCCCGAAAGGGTCCGCCCGCTGCGATCGGTGATCGTGACCGAGGCCATGACCGGCAGCCGCGTGCCGGTCCGGTCGAAACACTGCTCGATGGCAAACAGGCACGCCTTGAGGTTGAGCGTGTCGAAGCTCGTTTCGGCCAGCAGGACATCGACGCCCGCCTCGATCAGGGCGGTCACCTGCTCGGCATAGTTTTCCACCAGCCCGTCGAACGTAACGGCCCGGTATCCCGGATCGTTCACGTCCGGAGAAAGCGACGCGGTGCGGTTGGTTGGACCGACGGAGCCGGCGATGAAATGGGGCCGATCGCCGTTGCCGGCCACCGCGTCGACGGCCGCCCGGGCACATGCCACCGCGGCGTGGTTGATCTGGGTGACACGATCTTCCAGCGCGTAGTCGGCCAGCGAGATGCGGTTGGCGTTGAACGTGTTGGTCATCAGAATATCGGCCCCGGCGGCCAGATAGTCGGCGTGGATGGAGCGAATCGCCTCCGGCCGCGTGACCGACAGCAGATCGTTGCATCCGACCAGCGGCCGCGAGTGATCGGCCAATTCGGTGCCCCGATAGTCGGCCTCACCCAGCCCGAGCCGCTGAATCATCGTGCCCATCGCGCCGTCAAGCACGAGGATTTGCCGCCGAAGAAGTCGTTCCAGCACGTTGTTTCCTTTCCGATTCGTTTAGCCCCGGCACTTGTGCCCGGCGCTTTGAAGCACGGCCACCCCCTCATTCTACGCGATCGGACAAGCCCCTGCGATGCCGATGGGTTGCCGCGGGCAGCCAAAACCGCGATAATCGAGCAACGTGGACACGCCCTTTTTCGGACGTGCATATCATCTTGATCCCAGGAATCACCCCCCATGTCCTCGGAAGAACTCGATCGCATCCTCAAGCACACGATGGCCGATTTCCGCCTTTCCCGCGGCGAGCGGCAGATGCTCGGCTCGATCCTCGACCAGACCGGGGCCGACGAACACGAACTAGCCGTGCTGCGGCATCGGGCCTTCGAGATGGCCCGGGGCGAACTGCTGGGGGTCGACGCCCACCGAGTCCTCGAGTGGCTGGAGGAAGTGGTCAAGGTGCTGCAAGCGAAGCCCCCCAAAGACGAGCAGCCGCCGGAGGCCCTGTTCGGACCCGGCGATGCGTGTCCCCAGCGGATCGTGCATCTGCTCGGCCGGGCCACCCGAAAGATCGACATCTGCGTGTTCACGATTACCGACGACCGCATCGCCGACGCCATTGCCGAGGCTCATCGCAACGACGTGGCCGTGCGGATCATCTCCGACAACGACAAGGCCGAGGATCGGGGATCCGACATCGACCGGCTCCGCCGGCGGGGCATCGCCGTGCGCGTCGATCGGAGCGAGTATCACATGCACCACAAGTTCGCCCTGTTCGACGACGACACCCTCTTGACCGGCAGCTACAACTGGACCCGCAGCGCGGCGGACCGAAATGCCGAGAACTTCATCGTTACCCACGACCGCCGTCTGACCCGGGCGTTTTCGCAAGCCTTCGAGCGCCTGTGGGACGAGTGGGGGTAGGGGCGACATCGCCACTCTTGGGCAGTGCAGACACCGGACCCATTGCAGTAGACTCGTTTAACGCCCAGCCGAAGGCGCCGGCTGCGGCATGAAAGCCGGCGCCTTCGGCTGGGCGTTAAACGAAAACCCAAAGGGCTACTTGTTGCCACACGACCCATTTGACCTCATACTGGAAGTGTGGTTCCAAACCTCCCTAGCCTTCCTCCGCCGCCGCGATGAGCCAACCCAACGACAACTCCGCCTCCTCGCCCGGCGATCCCGATCTCTCCGGCCGCCTGTTGGGCGATTATCGACTGCTCCGCCGAATCGGACGGGGGGCCATGGCCGAGGTCTATCTGGCCGAGCAACTCTCGCTCCAACGGCAAGTTGCGGTGAAGGTGCTCCGGCAGGAGTTGGCAGGTAAACGCACGCTCGTCGAGCGCTTTCGTCGAGAAGCCCAAGCGGCCGCCGCGCTGGTCCACGCCAATATCGTGCAGATCCACGACGTCGGGCAGATCGACGGCATCCACCTGATCGTGCAGGAATACGTGCAAGGCCACAATTTGAGCGAGTGGATCGCCCGAAACGGAACCCCCGATACGGCCACCGCCGTGGCCATGATCCGGCAAGTAGCCGCCGCGTTGGTCAAGGCCGCCGAACACGATATCGTGCATCGCGATATCAAGCCCGAGAACATCTTGGTCACCGCCAAAGGCGAGGTCAAGGTGGCCGATTTCGGACTGGCCCGTGTCGCTCGCCAGGAGGGAAAACTGGAGCTGACCCAAGTCGGCCTGACTGTGGGAACCCCCCTGTATATGAGCCCCGAGCAGGTGGAAGGCCAATCGCTGGACCCGCGAAGCGATATCTACTCGCTGGGCGTCACCTGCTATCACCTGCTCACCGGTCGCCCCCCCTTTGAGGGGGAGACGGCTCTGTCGGTGGCGGTAAAACATCTGAACAAGAACGCCAAGCCGCTGGCCGATCTCCGTCCCGATCTTCCCGACGCTTTATGTCGCATCGTTCACAAAATGCTCGCTAAGAAGCCGGCTGGCCGCTATCCGTCGGCAGCGGCCCTGGTACGCGATCTTCGCCAGTTTGCCACCGACCCGTCGCGAGAACCGTGGCCGGACGACTCGATAGAGGGGCATGCAAGACTGGCGGGTGAGTCCGGCGAGCTGCGCAACAAGACGACCCGGCGATTGGCCGCCGTGATGGATACCGCCCGGCTTGAGTCGCTGCGAACTCGGCGGCATGTTGCGCTGTTGGCCATCGGCGTGGTCGCGGCGATGCTGGCCGGCGCCGTGCTCGGGTATACGACAACTCAAGACGGGCCGCTGCTTCCCAGCGAGGTCCCCCAGACACCGCCGTTTCCACGGCGCGATACCGTCTTTCGGCAGTGGTTCGACGCCGCCGAACGGGATACCGAGGAAGCCTGGCAAGCGGTGATCGACTACTTTCCCGACCAGCCCTACTACGTCCATCGCGCCAAACAACAGCTCGCCCGAATCTACCTGCAACGGCGCGACGACCGCCGGGCCATGGAGCTGTTCGAGGAGTTAGCCCGTTTGGGTGACGACGAACCGGGCCTCCGCGCCTTCGGTCTGGCCGGGGAGTGCGGAATCCTGACCCTCCACGGAGACTACGCTCGCTGCGGCGCACTGCTGGAAGAACTGTACCCGATCCGCGGCCAACTAGACCCCCGGATGGAGGAAACGCTTGCCTACGTGATCCGCGAGAACCAAAAGGCGCTGGCCGCCGGTTCCTCCAAGGCCGCCGACTCCCCGAATTACCACCAATGGCAGGAAATCGTCGAGCGATTCGACCGGCCGGTTGACAACCGACAGAATCCGGAGTAAAAAATGAGGTTCCTATCGCCTCGCGGCCGATAACAGGCAAGACTCGCCCCCTTCGTCTAGTGGCCCAGGACATCGGATTCTCAGTCCGAAGACAGGGGTTCGACTCCCCTAGGGGGTACT
>JABMRP010000874.1 GCA_013202535.1 Planctomycetota bacterium | reverse complement strand
ATTGTGTTGGTGCCGGCCACCGAAAGCGTCTGAGCCCGGCCGTCGGCTTTCATGGCCGGCAGATCGACGCGCCATTTGCCGTCGGCATCCGCTTCGGTGGAAGCCGACTTACCGGCCAGCGTGACGGTGATCTTTTCACCCCGATCGGCCCATCCCCAGACGGTGATCGGCAGTTCCTGCTGCAAGACCATGTTCGTGGTGAATATCTTCGGCAGACGCACCTCGCCCATGGCCGGGTTGGAGAAAGTGGCCAGAAGACCGATTGCCGCGAGAACGAGACGATGCATGAGGATCTCCTTGTTGCGAAGCCGTGTTCAGCCCGGATACCACCTTACATGACGAGGCCGGCGCGTCAAGAATCGCCCGACACACTGGGTGCAGGCGAATGCGTAACTCGTGACAATAACACAACTTACCGCCTGTCCCGAATACTTCGGCGGAAGAAGTCCCCCCCTGCGGAAAGTGAATCTCGCCCTGGGGCTCGTGTCCCTTGAATGTGGACTGCTCGTTTTTTCTTGCCTTTCTTGTGGCGGTAAGTAGACTGGGGGTTGTGTTCTTTGCCCGGGCTACCCTTCGTGGGTTGGCACCGGAACGTGTATCCGCACCGCTCCTTACCGATGAGGTTCCTCCGATGAGTCGACAATTAAGTGGCGTGTTTATTCCGGCCTTGGTCGTAATGATCGGAGTCGCTGCTTCGGTTCAGGCCGGTGTCGTTTCCGATGCGGTGCAAGTCTATTACGATTTCAACGCATACACGCCGGGCGCGAATCCCGCCGGGATGCCCCAAGGCAATGACGCGAATGAGGGCAGTTTCGCCGATCTCTCCGTCAACGGCTACACGGCCTACGCGGCGGATCTCGGCGGGACGAATTTTGTGCCGCACGCTCCCACCGGCGGCAAGTTTGGCGGCGCGTTTTACAGCCAGACTCCCGCTACAGGCGGCGGCTCCAACGGCGGCTCGATGGCCGTGGCCCAAGATCAGGCGGTCGGCACGTTCGACGACCAGAGCTTCACCGTGTCGTTCTGGGAAAAGGCCCTTTTCCGCAGCACCACCAACAGTTGGGTGCCGGGCGGCGGCCGGTCCTTGCTGTTCGCCAAAGGACCGGATCAGTCGGCCATCACTCCGGGGACGCGGGAAGGCTACGGCCTGATCTTCACCCAGGGCCGCTTTCAGTTCGTCTCCAACGGTCCGCCGACCGACAATTACTTCCAGGGCTCGGGGGCCGAGCAAAATCCCCATGGCAACTGGGACAACGGTCAGTGGGCTCAGTACACGATGACCGCTACGTACGATGGGGCCAACAGCGAGTATGACGTCCAGGTCTACGTCAATGGACAGCCCTTGGGTGGTCAGTTTGCCGGCCTTTCGATTCCTGAAAACCAGATGGAGGCGTCCGGGTATTTCACCATCGGCAGCCATTGGCGAGGTGGTTCCTGGCCTCACCAACGCTTCATGTCGTGGCACCTGCGTCCCGACGACGTCGTCGACGGCGAAGCCTGGCTCGACGACATGGCCGTGATCGGCGTGGATCTCACGCCCGGGGAAGTCGCCGCAACGGTCAATCTCGGCAACGACGCCGAGCTTGCCTACGACATGGGTACCGTCGTTGGGCTGCTCGACGTGCATCGCGACGGCACCGGCAGCGTTGAGGTCGGCGATCTGACGTGGAGCTTTGCAAGGGATCTCACGGGAAGCGACGGCGATCTGACCGGCGACGGCACGAGCTTCACCCTGGTGCTCGACGGCCAAGGAGGAACCGGCCTGATCGGCGCCCCCGCCAGCGCGGCCGTCCCCGAACCGTCCACCCTGATTCTCGCCGCGCTCGGCCTACTGGGCCTGATGCTGGCGCGACGGCGCCGCAAACGGACCGCCTGACCGATCGACGCCGAACAAGGTCGCCTCCGCCTGCCGCGCTGCGGCGTAAGTTCAGGACCAGGGCGTGCGTGGATCGCTGGCGTCGTAGGGCATGCGGTCGAGGCCGCCGGCCCGCTTTCTGTCGTCCCACATTTCCTGCTCGTCGTCCCAGGATTCGTCGCGGGCGCCATCATCGACGAACTTGGCGCTGCCGAAGAAGTCGCCCAGCAGATCGGGCCCGGAATGCGCGCAGCCGCCGGCCCCAACGAGTACGGTCAGCATCAGCAGTATCCGCATGGGCTTCATGTCGACATCCGGAGAGAGGAGTTGTTTTGGGGGAAAGCCGCCTAATAGCAAAGCGGCCAAGGCACGTCAAGAGAGATCGACGCGCGACCCCGCGCGAGGCCCCATTCCCTCCGGAAAGGCGTACCCTCGCCGAACGACGATCGGGGATGATGCTTACCACCCCCCATAATGGTTGGTCTGGCCATGAGTTTGCCTGATTCTTGGTCGTTTCGTGCCAAGGAATCATGCAGGTCGCCGATTCGGGCGGGT
>JABMRP010000873.1 GCA_013202535.1 Planctomycetota bacterium | reverse complement strand
TCTGGCGGTTGAATCGGGCTCCTTCACACTCGGGACAGGTAACGAACAGGTCGGGCAGAAAGTTCATTTCGATCTTCTGCTGACCCTGCCCCTGGCAATGTTCGCAACGCCCGCCCTTGACATTGAAGCTGAACCGGCCCGCCTTGTATCCCCGCCGCCGTGCGTCGCGGGTATTGGTGAAGACCTTGCGGATTTCGTCGAACACGCCGGTATAGGTGGCCGGATTGCTCCGCGGCGTGCGTCCGATGGGCGATTGGTCGATCCGCACCACCTTGTCGATCTGGCTGGTCCCGCGAAGCCCCTTGTGCGGTCCCGGCTTGGGGCCAACTCCGCCCAACCGGCGTTGCAGCGCCCGGGCCAACGTCTCGTCCAGCAGCGAACTCTTGCCGCTGCCGCTGACGCCGGTCACGCAGACCAGCGCCGAGAGCGGGAATCGGGCCGTGACGTTCTTTAGATTGTTGGTCGTCGCGCCCTCCAGCGTGATCGATCGGGTCTTGGCCGTGCGTCGCCGCTTGACGGGCACATCGATGCGGAGTTGGCCGCCAAGATACCGCCCGGTCACCGACTCCGGCTGGCCACACACTGCCTCGGGCGTTCCCTGGGCAACGATCCGGCCGCCGTGGCGTCCCGCGCCGGGGCCCAGATCGATCAGATGGTCGGCCTGGCGCATGACGGATTCGTCGTGTTCGACCACGATCACCGTGTTGCCGCGCGCCTGCAACTGGCGCAAGGCGTCGATCAGCCGCTGATTGTCGCGGGGATGGAGCCCGATCGACGGCTCATCGAGTATGTAGCAAACGCCGACCAACCCCGACCCCACTCCGGTGGCCAGCCGCACGCGTTGCATTTCGCCGCCGCTGAGCGTGTCGGCCGGCCGATCGAGCGCCAGGTAGTCGAGCCCAAGCTTCCGCAAGAACCGCAACCGCACGCCGATTTCCGTAACCAGCGGATCGGCCACCTGTTGTTCCGATTCGTCGAACGCAAGATTCTCGAAGAACTCGTCGGCCTGCTCGATCGTCAGCGCGGTGATCTGCGTGACGTTCTTTCCGCCGACGTAAACCGACCGGGCCTCGGGCCGCAACCGGCTCCCCTGGCACGGGGCACACGGCAACTCGGCTCGAAAGGCTTCCAGTCGCCGACTCGCCCGATCGCTCTTGGTGGCGGCGAATTCCTTCTCGAGCATGGCCAACACGCCGGGAAATTTCCGCCCGTCGCCGGCGAGCAACTCTGCCCTCGCCTTCGGCTTGAGCGGTTCCAGGGGCGTTTCCCAGCCGATGCCCAACTTGGAGAGAAAGTCGCTCATGTCCGACTGATATTGCTTCGTGGCCGCCGCGCCGGCTCCCTTCCATGGAATCACGGCCCCGGCCGATAGCGAAAGCGACCAATCGGGAAGCACCGACTCGGGATCGAACTCGACGCGCGAACCCAGGCCCTCGCAGCTCGGGCAGACGCCGTAGGGGCTGTTGAAGCTGAAGGTTCGCGGCTCCAGTTCCTCGTAGCTGATCTTGCAGTTGGGGCACGCGTACTGCGTACTGAAGAGCCAATCGTGCCACACCGGCCCCTCGTCGGCGGTCTCCTCTTGATAGGTGGCCATGACCAGGCCGTCGCCGTATTGCACGGCCAATTGGATCGACTCGGCGATTCGCTTGCGGCTCCCGGTGCGAACGATCACCCGATCGACCACCGCCTCGATGTGGTGCGCGCGCTGGCGGACCAGCTCGGGCGGCTGGTCCATGTCGACGATCTGGCCGTCGATCCGCAATCGTACGAAGCCGGCCTTGCGAACCGTCTCCAGCACGTCTTTATGCTGCCCCTTGCGCCCCCGAACGACGGGCGCCAGGATCATCATCTTCGTGCCCTCGGGCAGACCGAGCAATTCTTCGAGGATTTCCTCGGGCGTCTGCTGGGAGATCGGCTCGCCACACTGGTAACAGAACGGCTCGCCCAGCCGGGCCAGCAGCAGCCGCAGGTAGTCGTAGATCTCGGTGACCGTGGCCACGGTGCTCCGCGGATTCCGGCTTCCGGCCCGTTGATCGATCGAGATGGTCGGCGGCAGCCCGTCGATCAGGTCGATGTCGGGCCGTTCGAGTTGGTGCAGAAACTGCCGCGCGTAGACCGAGAGACTCTCGATATACTGACGCTGTCCCTCGGCATACAGGGCGTCGAAGGCGAGCGAACTCTTACCCGACCCGCTGGGACCGGTCACCACGACCAACCGGTTGCGGGGGATGTCGAGATCCAGGTTCCGCAAATTGTGAACCCGCGCGCCCCGGATGCGAATGGCGCCGTTGATGGAATACTCGGCGATGGGGCCGTTGCTGCTCATCGAATGCTCTGTTCGCCCGCGATTGGTCTATCGAAACCCATCACTTTACCAGAGCGCGGCCGTTGAGGCAAGAAACGGGAGCGGCCCCCCGTTGTGTGGCTTGTTGATTTAGAAACCCGAAGCGTCAGCGAGGCAAAGTCGTTAGTCGGCCCTCGCTTACGCGTCGGGTTACCATCGGGCCGCGAATAATCCGGGCCGGAGGAAGGCTTGCGAGGCGACCGCTTTCGGGTAGAATAGCCTATTGGCTGAGATTCCGGCACACCCGACAATCGGTAGGGGTACCCAGCACCCGTCCAGGAGCAAGCGGACGGGTGTTTCCGCGCGTTGAAGCGAGAACCTCAGACACCACCCCCGTGTCATAAGAAGCGCCGAAATCGAAGCATCTGA
>JABMRP010000872.1 GCA_013202535.1 Planctomycetota bacterium | reverse complement strand
TCATCGTAACGATCCTGGACGTCACCGTCAAGGTCCCCGCGCTCGCCCGATAACGTCCCGCAGGGACGCCTTCGGCGCCCGCTTGACCGCCACCAGCCGCCCCTGCCGACCCCCGGAAGCTTCCTGACCCCTTTTGTCTCTTGTCCTGCCTTTTGTCTCGGGGGCCACCAAACTCCCCGGTCCGCCACGCGGGCCCCCCGGGTCGTGGTGGAACTGTATCCCGGTGCGACTACTTGCCGGCTTTCGTCCCTGCCCATGGCGTGTCCATGTTCGCCTTGGGCTTGCCCCAGGTTTTCAGCAGGAACTTCTCAAGGATCGGGTCTCGCCGGCCCACGGCGTCGCGCTCTTCCTTCCTGCCGAAGTACCGCGTCGTTACGCCCGCGAAGAACTCCTTGTGGTCGGCCCGGACGACCCAATCCCTGGGCGGATACTTCCCTTCCTCGCGCGCCCGCTTGTGGGCGGCCAGCACATCGGGATCGCCGAAGGTGAGAATCTGATCGTGATACGCGTGGGCCAGTTCGTGCATCGTGACCTGGACGGTTTTGAAATCGGACCGCTTGGCCAGCCCCGCGGCATGGCCGAACTCGACACACTTCTGTTTCTTAGGGTGAAAGTCCATCTTCTCCAGCCAGTCGAGGTCGGGATGGTATTGATAACCGGAGGTGCGGCCGTGCTTGCCGTTGGTCGAGTCGACCTCGAGCCAGATCGTTACCGCCCGCAGTTTCTCAAGCGGGCCGTCGGCGACCATCCGCCTCGTCTTGGCCAGACCGCCGTGCAACTGCCTCAGTGCCGGCGTGCCGACTTCGCAATGCTTGCCGCCGGGGAGCAGATCCCGGTGGACGTAGACTTGCCACCCTTCGATGTCCTGGACGACGTAAGACGACGTCGGTTCGTACGCGCCGGCGCCTGCCGCGAACGGCAACAGAACGAATGCCGCTAACAGCGGCCGCACCGATGAATGGTTGAGAAAGCAACACCTCATGCATGAACTCCTTTACTTTGAAACGCGTCGTCTCCAAGACCTGATGGTCCTCACTCTCTCTACAGTCTAACGCCACCCATGCGGCGGGCAAAGGCCCGAGAGGCCGCGACGGCAAGCCAGCGGTCTGGTTTGGAATCTCCAGCGGTTCCGCCGAAGGCGGCAAATATCGCAAAGACGGCGCGTTGGCCTGATTTGACGGGCGCCGGCTCGCGACGGTATACTATGGGCTTTCCCGCCACACATTCCCACGGCGGCCCCGGGCCGCACGCCTTCCGCGGAGTTTTGTACCATGAGCCGATCGCGAGTCCTTCCGTATCGTCTTGTCGCCATTATGGGGTTGGCAGCGGTCCTCTCGGTTTCTCTTGCGACCGGCACCGCTGCCGGGCAAGCCGCCGAGCAAGGTGATCGTCTGCCGAATATCGTTTTGATCATGTGTGACGACATGGGCTTCTCCGACATCGGCTGCTACGGCAGCGAGATCGCAACGCCCAACATCGACCGACTGGCCGCAGGCGGGCTGCGATTCACTCAGTTCTATAATACATCGAAGTGTTTTCCCTCGCGGGGATGTCTCTTGACCGGCGCTTATGCTCAGCAGGTGGGCATGGGCCGGGGTTTCGGTGAATTGAAGAACAGCGTCACCCTCGGCGAGGTTCTGCGAACGGCCGGATACCGCACGCTTTGGACGGGCAAGCACCACGGCACCGAGAACCCGGTCACTCGCGGATTCGACCGTTATTTCGGACTGCGCGATGGTTGCTGCAATTACTTCAACCCCGGCGAGCAGCGCGAGGGCGAAGGCAAACCGGCCAGAAAGCGCAAGCGGTCCTGGTGCATCGACGAGGAGACCTACCAACCCTACACGCCCCCGGAAAAGGACTTCTACACCACCGATTACTTCACCAAGTACGCCCTGAGTTACCTGGAAGAGTACAAGGACGAGGACAAGCCGTTCTTTCTCTACCTGGCCTACACCGCCCCGCACGATCCGCTGATGGCCTGGCCCGAGGACATCGCGAAGTATCGCGGCCGATACATGGCCGGCTGGGAGAAGGTCCGCAACGCGAGGTACAAGCGTCAACTCGACATGGGCCTGATCGAACCGAAGTTCGCGCTTTCGCAGCGCGAGTCGGGCGATTGGGACTCGCTCAGCCAAGAGAAGAAGGAAGAGGCCGATCTGACGATGGCCGTCTACGCGGCGATGATCGATCGCGTGGACCAGAACATCGGCAAGCTGCTCGACAAGATCAAGGAGCTTGGCGAGGAGGAGAACACGCTGGTTCTGTTCTGTGCCGACAACGGCGGTTCGGCCGAGATGGTACGGATGCCCGGCAGCGGCGAAATCGGCACGTTGACCCGCTGGACCTCGGTGGGCGGCGCCTGGGCCAACGTGAGCAATACGCCGTTTCGCAAGTACAAGAACTTCAGCCACGAGGGAGGCATTGCCACGCCGCTGGTCGCTTACTGGCCGAAGGTGATCCGGCAAGGCGGTGCCATGGTCCGCGGCCCGGCCCACTTGGTCGACTTCATGGCCACCTTCGTCG
>JABMRP010000088.1 GCA_013202535.1 Planctomycetota bacterium | reverse complement strand
GAGGTGAGCAGCGCCCGGAGCGGCCAGGTCAGCCAGTCGATGAATCGGCGAAGATAATACATCTTTGAACCAGTAAAGGAATTATCCGGCGAGGAGCATCCAGGCGAAAATCGCATTCAGCGCGGTCAGCACCACGGCGACCAGCGACGACCAGACCAACGACGAGGGGCCTTCCAGCGGCGGTACGCCTTCGCCCGGCACGCTGGCGTCGGTCAGCGGCGGGCGGCCCTGGCCAAGCCGGATAGCCATCGCCGTCTGCCTGGCCCAGGTTTCCAGATCGGCGGGAAGACCGCGGGGTTCGGCCAGCGCGGCGGCGGCCACCGGATCGCGATACAACCCCCGGAAGCCCAACACCACGCAGACGTAAAACACCTCCAGGGCGTCCTTTTTCGGCAGCGAGGCCGCCTCCTTGGCCTTCATGTAGAATTGCTCGCTGCGCAATCGCGTGTTGAAGCTCTCGACCTCCAGGGCGTTTTCTTTCCACCAATTTCGCCCGTCCCAGGGAGCGTCGATCAACACGTCGTCGATCCACGAGACCAGGGCGTACTTGGCGGCCAGCCAGTCGGGCGTTTGGCCCAGCCCGGCCTCGGCCTGATCGAGCCACCCGCCGATGCGCACCCGCTCCTCCTTGGCCGATGGCTCCTCGCGGCGATCAATTCGCTCCAGGAGCCCCAGCACGTGAAGAAAAACGCGATCGATCGCTTCACCGAATTTCGGGGTCATGTTCGTCTTTTCGTTACGATCTTTTCTTACGATCCCTTGGGTACGGCAAACAGGGCAAACTGCAGCGCCACCTGCTTCCCCCCAACGGAAACCACCAGCTTCCGTTCTCCTTGGAGGTCGGCACGGTTGACGATCAACGTATCTTTCAGCCGCATGGCCAGGGTTTCCGTGTCCATGACCTCTTTCCAGGCCGTATTGTCTCGATTGACTTCAAAATAGAGCCAATCGCCCGCCGGCGGCAACGCACGCGGAGCCTGGGGCAGGGGCGTCAAGTGGAGCCCCTCGGCACCATACTCGAACAACTGGTCGACCTGCCGGGCACTACCCAGCTTCCAATCCAACTCGCCGGGCGACAGCAGGGCCAGGCACTGCTGCTCAGGTAGCATACCGCGCGATACGCCCACGAACCACTGCCAATCGGCCCCCAGCCATTTCGACTCCAAACTGATCCGCATCCCCCGGCCTTCGCCCACGAAAAACCGCTGCTCGTATTCGTAGTCGCGAATCTGCTCCAAGAGCGAGGCGATCCGCTCCTTGACGTAGCGGAAGATTCGGGCCAGATCGTCGTGGTCGTAGTGGGGAATCTCCGGTGGACGCCGCTCGGGAGAGAAGATCGAAAGCTGCCCAACAATGCGACACAGCTCGGTGTAGGCCAGCAGCGGATGCACGCCGGAGGCAAACGCCAAGACGCCCAGCGCGGTACTGGCCGCGTTGAGTTGTGAGAGCATCAGCAGGCGGTCCAAATCGCCCGGCTCTTGGCTGACCAGCGTGACGTTGCGGTTGAGCACCTGCTGGCTGAGCACTTCGATCTTCTGACCGATGATGTCGTGGATGGCGCGGACGATATCGCGTCCCAGCGGCGGCCAGGCGTCGACGGCCAGCACGGGCGGGATGTAGCTCTGGTCCAGCGTGGGCGTCGCTTCCTTCTCGCCGGACCGTTGAATTTGGGCCAGTGGCAAAAGCTCGTAGCCCTGAAGATCCTGCGTGGAGAGCATGACGCGCACATTGAGCGCCCGCAAGGCGATTTCCTGGTCGTTGCCACCGGCGCTCTCATCCTGCAAGGAGAGCTTGCTCTCGACGTAGCGGTGCTTTCCGCTCTCGGCTCCCGTGGCCACGTTGGGGCGTCCCAGGTTCAGCTTGGGCACGGCCAAGAACACCTGGACCACCGATTCGCTGGCGAATGCTCCCTTGAGGTCCACCCGGTCGAGTTCCTGGCCCGGGTCGATCGAGATCAGCGTGCCGTCGCGCATCCGGCCGTGACACACGTCGACTTGCACCTGGTAGTTGGCAATGGCCTCTTCGCTCAGTTCGACCTTCCGCAAACCGTAGTTGTACTCGTGATCCCAGTGTCCAGAGGTTTCCAGGGTCTCGGCCCAGGAGCGATCGGCCGCCTGGAGATGATGGGGGCGTAAGAAGAGGCCTTCAGCCCAATGGACGGGCAGATTGCGCATTTTTCACTTCCTCTGGCCGGTGGTGTACGGACGGACTGGACGCGCGGGCCGAGGCCCTCGGGCATTTTTCGGCCACGACCGTCCGATGATATGTTACCGCAGATGGGTTGGATTCTACCAGAGTGGAGTCACCATTATTTGCAAACACGGCCATTTCACGATCCGTATGCAGAGGGGGACAGGTGGCCTGGCGGCTGAAGTGTTCCTACGGCGCTAGGTTTGGCGGGACGGCATCGTGACGTCAAAGCCCATGAAGTCACCTCTGCTTATCTATATTCTCCGGTCCACCCAATCTATCTCAACCGCTGGACACCTGGTCGGCATACCCCGGCAGGCGGAGATCAACATCCATCCGGTCCTACCCTTCTGGAGCCAGTCCATTTAGAATTCACCAGGAGCACCTGGGTTCCACCGTCCGCGAGCAACCCACGGAATCGAACTGGGGATATCAACCATGGCCGGGCGTTCTCACGCTTCACCGCAACACACCTGGCGTGGCCGGGCAGCTCGTCGCCCCTCGGGAGCCGGTCGCGGGGCACGCCGCGTGCTGATGACCCTCTTGGCCGTGGGGTTGATCGCCGCGATGGCCGGATTGCTCTGGTGGTGGGTTTTCCTGCCCTCGGTCCACGTCGTCTGCCTGCCGGTTGTCGAGTACGACGCCCTGGCCGTGGCGCCGATCCCTTTTTCGGCCGAGAATACCGATGGCTTGCGCGGCACGTGGGTTCGCCGGGAGGCTACCGTGCTGGACGGCCTGGGAACGTCGCGCGGCATGGCCACCTTGGCCAACCGTTTGCAGGGCATCGTTTCGCGTCCCAAGGATACGCTGATTCTCTATCTGTCCGTCCACGGCGTGTCGTACGACGGCACGGCCTACGTGCTCTGCAGCGACTATCCACGCAAAGGGTATCTGGCCGAGGGAGAAACCGGCCGGTATCCCCTGACCGATCTATTGGACCAGGTGAAGCAATGCCCCGCGGCGGTCAAACTGCTCATGCTCGACGCGGGCCACCTCGACGCCGATCCGCGGCTGGGAATGCTTGTCAACGAGTTCCCCCGTTTGTTGGCCGATGCGGTCGAGTCGACCGACGACCCGGCCCTGTGGGTGATCACGGCCAATGGGTCGATGGAAACTTCACACACATCCCACGCCTGGCAACAGTCGGTCTTTGCCCATTACCTTGCCGAGGGGCTGCGCGGCGGGGCCGATCGCAACGACGATGGAACCGTCGAACTCGATGAGCTATTCCACTTCGTTCGCAGCAGCGTCGTTGCCTGGGTCAAGCACCAGACCCGAGGCCGAGAAAGTCAGACGCCGATGCTGCTGGCCGGTGGCCAAGGAATCTGTGATCCGCCCGAAGGATTGACGCTTTTGCCCGTGCAAGACGACGAACCCGCCGAGGAGACGGCCTCCGAGGACGAAGAATCGCCCGAGGCGGGGCAGAGCAGTGGTCGGCAAGATGTCCGCAAGCTATTGGACCGGGCCTGGCAATGGCGAGATCGGATGCAGACGCGCGGGAAGGATAACCGGTGGGCTCCGCAAGACTACGCTCCCCATCTGTGGCGCGAGTATCAGCGGCTCTTGCTGGGTTACGAGTTGCGATATCGGTGTGGTGCGGCGTTCGATGCCGGCGCATTGGCCGAGGATCTGCAAGCCAACGTGCTCCCGCCCGTGGGGCAAGAAGACTTCCTCCACGGCGACGCGCTCCCCGCACAGACCGGCCGGGCGACCGTCTTGGGGCGGCTTTTCGAGGCCCGGCAACTATTCAACCGCAGTCCCGGCCACGCGAAACTTGAGCAAGAGGCGGCCGGCGACCCGCTGGTCGAACGGGCGAGTCGTGTTTTCGTCGAGAGCGTGCAACTGCGAAACGACCTGTTGCTCGATGCACCCCATTATGCCGCCTGGCACGCCGCCGCATCCCGGACGAGTTCCCGCCCGCACGAGCAATACGTGGCCATTACCGAACTGCTCGAAGAACTGCACGAGTTTGTTCTTCTCTTGGAGTCGTTTGAAGACTACACATTTGCCGGGGCGTCGCGCGCGGTGATCGAGAAGAAGCTCGATGCGTTGGTCGACCGGAAAACCACACTCCAGCAGCTTCGTCAAACGATCGAACGGGACGGACTGACAACGCAAGTCGAACTGGTTCGGGAAACGGCGCGGGAGAAGAACGCCCGGGGAGTGTCCCGCAAGATTGAGGCTCTGCTGTGTACGCCCCTGTTGTCGGCGGCGCAGCGCATGGAGTTGCTCGATTTGCTCGCCGGCCAGACGACGACTTCGCCGGAGTTGGATCCGGAGGAGCGTTCGGACAATGTTCCCCCGGTCATCGCCGCCTGGCAATGGGATCGGCGGCGGGAACAGGCCGGGCTCGAAGTGTTGCTGCTGAGCTTGGCCGACGACCCGCTTTGCGACGTCGATCTGCCCCGCGAGTTGGCCTCTTCGGCAAATCCGTCGAGCGAGGACGCCCGTTGGAGGGCCTATCGGCAATTGGGCGTTGGTTTGGGCCGTTTCTACGAAGGTCTTCCCACGGGTGTACTCACTGTGGCCGGGACCCAAGAGCCCCATGCCGGCGGCCGGTTCCTTCGGCTGCTCGACGCCCGCGATACCCGGCGGATCGACGTCGACGTGGTGGAGATCGCCGCCGGCGGTTTCCCCCAGGTGGCCGATCTGATCGCGGGTCGGGCAACGATCGAGGGCCCCGACACGCTGATCCTCGACCGCGACGGGCCGGTGACTCTCGAACTGGCGGTCGACGCAGCCGGCGGCTCAAGCCGCGACGTCCGCGTGACTCTGCGATACGACCCGGCGAAATTGACCGTCACCAGCACCCAGCGCGAGTTGCCCGTACTGCCGGCAGCGCCGACCGAGGTGGCGCTGGACGCCGATCGACGGGCGACATTGCGTTACCAGGTGCAGCCGAAAACCGACGTCGAGTTCGCCGAAACAGTGATCGTCGAGGTCGTCTCCGGCGGACAGCGCGTCGCCCACGAAGTCTCTGCCCGGCTGGCGGCACCCGATGTTGTCGAATTGCTCGTCGAGGGGATGCCCGGCACGTTTGAAGCCCGCGACCGGACGGCCGGAGGCGGCGACCAAACGGGAGCCGACCTCCGGTTGCGGCCGTTCCCCAACCGAACGACGGCCTATCGCTTCGCGTTGCGCAATCTCTCGGGAGAGGAAAAGACGGTCAACGTGATCTTGGCCGCCGTGCCGAAGCCGCCACCAGGACGCCGCGCCTCGCCGGAGGATCCGCTCGACGACTTCGGCCAGTTGCGGCGCAATTACACGCCGTTGACGGAAGCGCCGGTGGTGGTGCAACTTCCGGCCGACGGGCAGCCGGTGCCGATCGCCGTTCCGCCGCCGGAACCCGCCCCGGCCGAAGAGACCGCCGCGCCGGCTGCGCCCGACGACACGGCGCCGAAACCGGACGACCGGCCCGTGCTCACCCACGGTCTGGTCTGCATCACTTCCGACGCGGCCGATCCGCAGCGCCGCTGGATCAGCCGGGTCGATTTCGCGCCGCTGGCGCCCAAGGACTACCTGGAGCCGCGCGTCGGCTACGATTTGACCCGCCGGCGCATTACCGTCGAGGTGAAAGCCCGCGATGCCGATGCCGACGGCGCCGCCGACCTGTTTCCCGAGGTGAACGAAAAAGAGCCGGTCACGCTCTTCTGGGAACCCACCGACAGCTTGCCGCCGGGGACCACGATGAAGGAAACGGGCGACCTGAAATCGGCGGACGCCGTGGGCACCCTGTTTGCCATCGTCGAGCCCGACCCGACGGGAAGACCCGTCGAAGTGCGGCTGACGGTCGACGGCTATCCCCGAGCGTTTACCTATCTGGTCCGGTGCGATCGGGCTCGCCCACGGGTGCCCCGTGAGGACCGAACCCTGCGGCGAATCAAGATCACGCGTCCCGAGCCCCGCGATCCGTTTCGCATTCCGTTGGTCGAGCCGCTGGTTGTCGAGTTCCAGGTCGACGCGCCCGACGATGCGTTTCGACACACCGACGACGTGGTGGAGATCGGGATCGACGAAGACGCCGACCGCGTGTTTCGCCCCTCGGAGCGGAAGCAGTTCTTCGCCGACCGGCAAGTCGATATTCGGCTCGACGAGATTGGCCCCGGCGGAGTCATGCGGTTCGACGCGTCGGTGGGCGATTTCCACGTCGAACTCGACCCGGGCGGATTGAAGAATATCGAGGTCGACGTCATGGCCCAACTGCTGTTGGCCACACCCGACAGCAGCGCGGGCCCCACCGCCGCGCAGGATTTCGTGCCCATCGTCCTCGACGGTCAATCGCCCGAGATTCTCGACGTCGATACGCCGAGCCGGTTTGTCAACCAGGGCGCCGATCTGGCCGTGACCGTCGAGGTGAAGGACCTGGGCGGCATCGAGAAGCTGCAGATCGGCTTCGACCGCAACGACGACGGCAAGTTCAAAGATCCGGAGAAGCCCGAGGAGTTGTTCCAACCGTCGGCCGACGGCAAGTGGCGGGTCGCCCTGCCGACGAAGAAGGCGGGCACCCACATCCTGCTGGTCCGCGCGCTGGACAAAGTCGGCAATTTGCCCAGCAGCCGGAAGGTCGAGATCACCGTCGAGGCAACCGGCACGACCAACGGCTCGGCCGCGGGCACCGGCACGATCGAAGGGCAGCTCGTCATCGCCGGCCGCCGTCCGGGCACTTCCTGGATCGATCTGAAGGTCGAAATCAAAGGCGTCGGCCCACCCTCGAAGGTCGACGGCCGCGGCAAGTTCACCTTCACCAAGGTCCCCTTCGGCGCCCACACCATCACCGCCGAAGGCATCGGCGGCAACAAGTACCGCACCGGTTCGGGCGCCGTACTGCTCAACGCCGCCAACAACCCGGCGAAAGTTGAAGTGTCGATGAAGTAGGGGGTAGGGGATAGGGGGTAGGGTATCACTTGGCTGGGTGTTCTGATATCCTCGCGTTGCGGCGTGAGACCGACGATTTTGCGAGTCCGCCGGTTGCTTAATGAATATGAGGTGGAGATCGGATAATGACCAAATCTCTTGAGAATATCACAGTACACCGCTTTCGCGGATTGCGAGAGCTTGTTCTGAATGATCTTGGAACAGTCAACCTTTTCGTTGGCCCCAACAACGCCGGAAAAACCAGTGTGCTTGAAGCCGTTTCCACTTGTTGTCATCCGCTTGATCCCCTGGAGTGGTTGAATACGGTCCGGCGACGAGAAATCAAGTCTTCTCGGGAGCCGTTGCTCGACGCATTGAAGTGGCTGTTCCCTCAATCAGCAGGTGTCGCTCCCGATGCCTTGTATACGGGAACAACTCGGATAACTGCCAATGGGACCTTTCCGCTTATTGAGTCCTGTGCGTCATACACTGAAGTCGCGGGAAGTGAAGCCCTCACGACGTCGGAACCATATATATCGTCGACTCACACCGGATCTGTCGGCGACGAGCCAGACGAGGATGAAGAAGACGATGAAGAAAGCTCCGAGAGCTATGAAGGCGTACAGCGAGGTGCCGAACTTGAACTGCGAGCCCGCGTCCAGAATCGAGAACCGACCCTGTTCGAGTCCGACAAGGAAAGCGACTTGGTTGAGCGATTTCAATTGTGGGAGAACGAACGCTTCGTCAGCCACAAACGTGCGCCAGAACCGCACCTGCCGGTCGCGACCGTCACGCCGTTCTCTCATCGTGTGGAACAGCTTCAATTGCGTCAGCTATCGGGGGCTACTGAAAGTGGCACCAAGGAGCATGTACTCGAAGTGATTCGTTTGCTCGACCCGGGCGTCCAAGATCTTGATATCCTTGCAAGGCAGGGCATTCGTCCTACGTTACATCTTTGGCATAGCGAGGTGGGCCTTTCGCCACTGAGTGCCTTCGGTGACGGAGTGAGGCGAACACTAATGATGGCCATGAGTTTAATCGCTGTCCGGGGGGGTGTCCTTCTGATAGACGAAATCGAGACCGCCATTCACAAGTCAGCCCTGGGGCCCGTTTTTCGCTGGCTTGTGGAAGCATGCCGTCAGTACAATGTCCAGCTTTTCGCGACCACGCACAGCCTGGAGGCAGTTGACGCGATTCTGCAGAGCTTGCTTTCCGACCCGACTGAGGTCGTGGGCTACCGCCTTGAGCAAACTGACCAAGCAACTACTGCAAAACGCTATGACGGCGAGATGCTGCATCGGCTCCGCCATGAACGCGGCCTGGACGTAAGGTGAATTATGGCCAGTTACGGGTGCATAGTCGCGGAAGGGCCGCACGACGTCGCGTTCGTTGCAAAAGTGCTCCGTCCGTTCGGATTCAGACGTGTCAAGATGATTGAGGATCTGGACCGGTTTTGGGAGGACCTCGTCCCTAGGACATTTCCGTACAAGGGAGACCTGTTGGGCCGCGTGCCGGTTCCAACTTTCTTGAAGAATGCCACTGGAAGTATCGCCATACACTCTGCTCGCGGTGACACTCGTCTGGCCGAAACTGTGGAAGAGGACTTAGCACTCCTTGACGTATCCGCACTGACTGGCGTTGGTGTTATCCTGGACGCGGATAGTGGTGCATCGGCAACCCAGCGTTTTACCGCCGTGAAAGAGGCACTCGGCAGCGCGCCGTTGTCTCTGCCCGATACGGTCGGACAGGTTGCCACCGGCTCGCCTAGGTGCGGAATATACGTGATGCCGGATAATGTCTCCAATGGAACACTGGAGGATATTCTTCTGGAATGCGCTGCCGTAAGCTACCCTTCGCTCAAGTCTGCCGCCGAGAAGTACGTAGGTGGTGTCAACCGCGATGATCCTATTCTGGCCAACGACCGGAAGGTTGAGTTCTTCAAGCCAGCGGGCGAAAAGAAGGCTGTTGCCGGCTGCATTTCGAGTGTGCTCAAGCCGGGCAAAGCAATCCAGGTATCAATCCAAGACAACCAATGGATTGACGAAAACACATTGAAGCTGCCAATCGTGAACGCCGTGCAGAAGTTTCTATGCGAATTGCTGGAGCTATCTTGATAGAAGCGAAGCATCCTCACGAAAATGAGGCCGCTCTCACGAAGTTCATCGCGCCTGGACCGTGGCCATGTCGGCGGCGGCGCCGAGGATGTCGTCGAGTCGGGCGCATATCTCTGAGATGTCTTCGCGGCCGAGGCCCAATTCGGTAAACACCTGCACCGGTGGGGCGTGGGTCTGGCTTACGCCCAGCGACGTGACGCCTTTGCAGTGGCAGAGGAAGTTGGCCACCGACACGATGTAGACCATGTGGCGATGGGGGCCGTCATACAGAAGCGGTGTGTGATGGTGGGCGATCGCCGCGATCGCTGATTGGGGAAGGTTCCATTTCTGCGCGACGTAGCGACCCAGGGCCGTGTGGTCGAACCCTAGAACTCTCGTCTCGACATCGCAAAGGGGCTCCGCTTCGCTCTGGCCGTCGACCACGCGGCAGAACGCCCGATGGATGTACTGATCGATGAGGATCAATCCCAAGTCATGAACGGCGCCGGCCAAGTACGCTTCCTGCGGTTTGACTTTTCCGCACGTTTCGGCCGTCACCCGAGCAACCATGGCCGTGGCCACGAGATGTCTCCACAGACCGCGACGCACGTAGACGCCGTGGCCCGGCGATTCGCGGAAGAGGCGGGCCACGTAGCTGGTCAGCGCCAGGTTGCGGAGTTCGTCGAAGCCCAAGAGGGTGATGGCCTGCTTCAGATCGGAAATCTCGTTCTGCAACCCGAAACACGAAGAGTTGACCGTTCGCATGAGCCGCATGGCCAACGCCGGATCTTGACGAACCGCCTCGAGCAGGTCGTCGGCACCCGTGTCGGGCGCTTCGGCCAATTCGATGATCTGCTGGGCCGCCTCCGGAAAAGACGAGACCTCGCTGATTCTTGAGAACAACTGCTCGATCAAAGTCGCCGGCATCTGGTTGGACGGGCGATCTGGAGACGTCGGTGGGTCGGTCGTTCGGTTGTCCACGATTGCCCTAGCCTTGGTTGCCGTGATCATCGGCACGAGTGACAGGATTCGGCCGAAGAAGCAGAGTACCCCGCCCGTTGGTACGGTTCCGTCGCGCCCCTGACAAGAAAAGCATACGTTTCTTGGCCGCTGCAGGTGGCAAGGGGGTCATGTGCATCCGGATCGTTCATAAGTGAGCCATACTCAGACGAAACACTCCGCCGCAATCAGTACTAAAGGGTGGGTACCGAATAGTATCATAAGGTTGTATTTGGCGCGGTTGTATGCTCAATTTGGCTGAAATCGGTCGAAACGCGAGCGAAATAATTGACAGCGTGCGTCCGGTTTCTCTAAAAACCATGCATACCGAGGGTACTGGGAGCCGGATAACCCGGGACCGTGCGAAATCCGCCGGAACGGTTTTCCGCCGGCAGTGCAGTACGATGGCGTAGTATTGCGTAGGATTTGCGTAGCATTATGTTGTAGCAATTGGCGCGGTGCGCAGCCCGTTCGAGGAGTTCGTCATGAGCCTGGGTGGTGGTGTCCGACGAATCGTCGTCATAGGAACGCTTCTGAGTCTGGTGGGGTGTGGAAGTTCGCAGTCTCCGTTTGCCCCCATTGGCGGCAATGACAAGGCGCCCCGGCCACCGGTTGCGCCGAAGGCCAACGCCACGCGCCCACAGAATGTTCACACCAGTATCGAACTGACTCTGGACGGGCCCGTCCGTACGCAGAAGTGCTACGCTTCGCTTGCCGGGGGGATGTCGGGGCGGCCCGCCGTTCTGCAAATCACCAGCTATGAAGATCCCGGAAGCGAACGCTTTCCCTCGGTCTTCCTTCGTGCCGAGGTTACGGCCACGTCGCCGGCTGCGTTGAAGGGGCTGAAAACGTCGGCGAAATTATACGTACAACGGAAAG
This sequence comes from Planctomycetota bacterium, assembly GCA_013202535.1. GTDB lineage: Bacteria > Planctomycetota > Planctomycetia > Pirellulales > Thermoguttaceae > JABMRP01. The sequence continues at coordinate 2,471 of JABMRP010000088.1, read as the reverse complement.
CTGACGAGCCGGTCTGGTGTTGCCTGCCCAATCAGCCTGTCGAAATCGAAATCTACGAGGCCGACGACAGGAAGATTGCCGTCGAGATACTCCGGGGAGAATTGATGGACATGGGCACGGGCCGGAGCGTGAAAGTGAGCGGAGCGCTGACGGGGTTAGTGACTAGCGATTAGCGATGAGGAAATTTGCCACGCCCACGGGTGGTATCCCGTGGGTCTGGTTTTGGGATGGACTTTGGACATTCGGGCTTGACGGCCGACAGTTTACGCTTCTCTTGGTCGAGGTTGTGCGATGAGACGGTTATGGCGGTGCGGGAAGATTTCGGCCCTGGCGATTTCGGTCCTTTGCTTTTCGGGACCGGTGGCAGGCGCCCCGGACCATGAGAATCCCGATGCGCCGCTGGCCGTGCGGCCGGAGGAACCCAACCTCACGTTGTCGGCCAACGCGACACAGCTTTGGAAGGATGCCTGGGTGGAGGTCGGAGAATACGCCAAGAAGGCTCAGGCCGGGAACGTCGCGCAACTCGATATGGCGGCCATCGGGCGAACGTACGTGAAACTCCGCCAGCTCGATCGGCTCGCCCGGCAGTTGCTCGCCCGCGGAGAATCGGCCGGCGTCGACTTCCAGTTCCGCACGGCCGAACTCGACGAGCAGTTGCAGTCGATCATGAAAGCATATCGCCAACTGCCCGATTTTGAGCAGCGTTCCGAGCGCGGCTTCCAGTTCTTGCTTCGCGACGCGACGAAGAACAAGGGCAATCTGCGACAATGCCGGGGGATGATGGACCAGGGGCAATGGGAGCAGGCCGAGACGGCGTTCTACCAGATGTTCGACTCTCTGGAAGCGGTGGCCACGTGGTTTTCGGCTCGCCAGCGCAAAGAGGCGATCGAACCGTTTCTCCAAGCCCAAGCCGAGTTGGACAAGGCCCTCGGCACGGCGCGCAAGGAGCGCGGCGCCGCCGATCTGGCCGCGGCCAGGAAGAGCCTGACTCCCGACTTTGAAGCCATCGTCGCACCGCTTCGTCAGGCCAGCGCCGCTGTCGGCCGACAGGGAACGGCCGTCATGGCCGGCCAGACGCTCACCGGGCCGGCCCTGATCGAGCGGTTCGGCGAGCTGTGGCAGCAAGTACACCACGCAACACTTCGCTGTCGGGGTATCGACTGGGCTCGGGAGTTGGAACCCGACGACGAGCAGTCCATCGCGCTGGCCGCCGGTTACACGGAATTCTGTGGTCAGATGGCCCTGGCCCTGGCGGAACTCATTGATGCGGATGCCGCCCGGGTGTCCGCCGCCGAAGTTCGCCCCCTCTATACGGCCTATCTGCAACGGTTGGCGCCGCTGGTGTCTCTGGCGCCGGACGATTCGCTGCGCCGGGCCGTGACGCCGGCGCTGGAGCGATTGGCCGCCAAGTCGCCCCCACTGGCCGGGGAAGTTGCCGCCTACCGCAACGCGACCTCCGATCTACTGCGCTGGCGCCAGCGGATTGCCGCCAGTCAAGCGAGCCAATGGCGGAAAGGGTATCTCCCGCTGGCCGAGCAGTTTGTCAAGGCCTCACGGAAGATCGGAACGACACAGGGATTGGTCAGTTCGCCCCAGTTGACCAACGTTTGCGCGGAGTTCACCGTTCCCGTACCGGCGGTGATGCAACCGGCGGTGGCGGGGCTGATGGGCCAACCCGTCACGCTGGACGGTCTGGTCGGCTTTCGTCCCGACGCACAGATGGCCACGACGCGCTATCAAGCGCGCACGTGTGCCATGATATCCCTGCCCGGCGACGTGATCGCCACGCAGGTCCGGCAGCTTGAAGCCGACTTGATGGTCGGCCCCAATGCGCCGCCGCTCACGTTGGAAGCGGCCGAAGCCCTGGCTACCGCCGCTCGAGGCGACCTGACGGCAGCCGGGGGAACGATCGTCGGCACGTATCTGGAAGCGATCTCCACGCGATTTGCCACGCTGGGCAGCGGGGGCCGTCTGCTCGTGCCCCTGGGGTCCTTGCCGCGAGAATTGAACCGGGAGCCTCTGCAGCAAGTCCTGATGCGATTCACCGTGAAACCCGCCTGGATCTCCCACCGCTATTTCTTCGTGAAACTGCCGTAGGGCACATTCACAGCGGCCAATGGCGGCCCAATGATTTCTTCTGCATCTCGATCAGTTCGGCGATCCCCCCACGCCCCAGCTTGAGCAGGGCCGAGAGTTGGCGGTCGCTGAACGTGGCCTCTTCACCGGTCCCTTGGATCTCGACGAACTGCCCCGACCCGGTCATCACCAGATTCATGTCGACCGCTGCGGCGACGTCCTCGGTATAATCGAGATCCAAAACGGCCGCGCCGTCGACGATGCCCGCGCTAACCGCCGCGACACTGTCGCGCAGCGGGGCTGTCGCGCAGCGGGGCTGTCTTGGGATCGGGTAGCTCGGCGCTGATCGACCGGATCGCGTCGGCCAGGGCAATGAAGGCGCCGGTAATGCTCAG
>JABMRP010000871.1 GCA_013202535.1 Planctomycetota bacterium | reverse complement strand
TCCCAATACGACTGGAACCGAGTTGCCGCCCGAACACTCGAAGGCTACCGGCGCTATGCCGCGTAGAGACACGGACGGGATCGACTTGGCCTTGACGCAAATGGCCGTTCTTGTCATAGTCCGACTCCTCGTGGAGCAGTGGATTCCCGCGAGATCCGAAGGCACGGCCGAGACTGATTTGAAGGGAGAGGTCGCGTCGGCCCTTCCAGCGGCCGCCCCCTCCAGCGGGGAGACTTCGGCCGAAATCATGGCCTTTCCCTTGTGCCTTGCGGCCAAAGAAGCATGAGAATCATTTACCTTCACCAGTACTATGTCTCGCCCGACGAGGCCGGCGGGACCCGTTCCTATGAAATGGCACGAGAGGCGGTTGCCCGAGGACACGAGGTCCACATGGTCACGACCGACCGCACCGGCGGTGGTCGCGGATGGACCCGCACCGCGGAGTCGGGGATCCACGTCCATCGGTACCCGGTCGCTTACTCCAGCAAGATGGGCTACATCCGGCGTATTCGGGCGTTTTTCGAGTTTGCATGGGCAGCCTCCCAAAAGGCGGCGAAGTTGCCGGGCGACGTTGTCTACGCCACCAGCACTCCCTTGACGATTGCCTTTCCCGGCGTCCACGCGGCGCGGAAGCACTCGATTCCCATGGTGTTCGAGGTGCGCGACCTTTGGCCGGAAACGCCCATCGCCGTCGGGGCTCTGAGAAACCCGCTGACGATCGCCGCCGCTCGGTGGTTGGAGCGCTTCGCCTATCGTAACGCGGCCCATATTGTCGCCCTCTCGCCCGGCATGAAGGAAGGCGTCGTGCGAACGGGATATCCGGCCGAGAAGGTAACCGTGCTCCCCAATATTAGTGATCGGAAACGCTTTGGGGTGTCGGCGGAAGTGGGAATCGAGTTTCGCCGGCGTTATGCCTGGTTGCAGGATCGCCCCCTGGTGGTGTACGCCGGTGCATTGGGAGTCGTCAACCGCGTGGACTATTTGGCCCGGCTTGCCCAGGCGGTTGCCCGTCGCGATCCGGAAATCCGGTTCCTCGTTGTCGGCAGCGGTAAGGAAGAAGAGAAAGTGCGCCGTGTCGCCGGGGAATTGGCAGTCCTCGATCGCAATTTCTTCATGCTTCCACCGGTTCCCAAAGCCGACATGCCGGCCATCTTGTCGGCGGCCGACATGTGTACTTCGGTCGTTCAGGATACGAAGGAGATGTGGAACAACTGCGCCAACAAAGTGTTCGATGCGCATGCCGCGGGACGTCCCATCCTCATCAATCATCAAGGCTGGCACGCGGACCGGATCCGGGAAACCGGGTGTGGCCTTGTTCTTCATCCACAAGACGTCGAATCCTCGGCCGACGAGTTGGTCGCGGCGATCCGCGACAGGGGCTGGCTGGATCGAGCATGCGCGGCCAGTCGCCGGGTAGCGAAAGAGCGTTTCGATCGCGATACATTGGCCGCCCAGTGGGTATCGGTTGTGACCGCGGCCGCAGGCACGACCAGAACACGAGCGGCCGCATGAGCCGAGAAACATGACCCACCTCGATCGGCGCCTCGGCGAGCTTTCGGACCCTTGATGCTTCTGTGTCCCGTTGGAACCACCCCGACATGTTCAGCGTATTCGATGCCCAAGAGCCGCACGAGATGGCCACGTGGACACAACTCTGGAACCGCTGGCCAGCCCGGGAGGTCTTCGCCCATCCGGCGTACCTCCGCATGTTCCGCGGTGACGCCGAGCGTGTCCTTTGCGCGGCCTGGCAATCCGAAGGCGCCACGGTGCTCTACCCCTTCATCCTCCGCGACCTCACGGGCGAACCGTATTGCCCAGAGGGACTGGCTCCGGCCCACGATACGGTCACGCCCTACGGCTATGGAGGCCCTTTCTGGTGGGGCTCAGGCCCCGCCCCAAACGCGGAGTTCTGGACGTCCTTCGACGCCTGGGCCGGTAGCCAAGGCGTCGTGGCGGAGTTCCTCCGCCTGAGCCTGGACGAATCGCATCTCTTGGCCTATCCAGGCCAAAGGGAAGAGAAACAACAGAACGTGGTCCGCGAGCTCGATCTCGATGACGATGCGCTGTGGATGGACGTCGAGCACAAGGTTCGCAAGAACGTCAAGACGGCTAGACGCTGCGGCGTCGTCATTGAGCAAGATTCCGACGGCACACTGCTCGATGACTTTCTGTCCATTTACGCGACGACCATGGACCGCCGGGCCGCCGATCGGGGCTATTACTTCCCCAGGTCGTTCTTCGAACAACTGTGTCAAGACCTAGCCGGACAATTCGTCTTCTTCCATGCCTTTGTCGACGGGCAAATGGTCTCCACCGAATTGGTGCTGGTATCGGCTCACAGTGTCTACTCCTTCCTCGGCGGCACCCTGCGATCGGCGTTCGCGGCACGCCCCAACGACTTGCTGAAATTCGAGGTGATTCGGTGGGCCAAGGATCGGCACAAGAAGAACTTCGTGCTTGGCGGAGGCTACGAGCCTAATGATGGTATCTTCCGGTACAAAAGGTCATTCGCTCCGTCGGGGCGGGTACCCTTCCACGTTGGGCATCGAATTCTGCGGCCTGACATCTACCAGCGGCTGATCGATGAACGTGCCCGACTCGCAACGGTCGGTGGACAAGCATGGGCACCCAGAGCAGGCTTTTTTCCCGCGTATCGCCGTCCCGCAGCCCGGCGTGCTGCCTGAGAACGTGTCCCGGATGCCAAACCATACCACGGCATGACCCGTATCCAAAATCCCCGTCGAGACTCGCAGCTTACCGAAGTGCTTAATATGAACGCCCCTTGGCTCCATGACCAAAAGCTCGCCATCGACGGAGGAACTCCCCTTCGGCTGACTTCCTTTCCACCGTGGCCGGTCTTCGACGACGAAACCATTGCCGCGGTGTCCGACGTATTGCGATCGGGCAACGTCAACGCCTGGACGGGCGAGCAGGTTCGGCTCTTCGAGCGAGAGTTTGCCGAGGCCGTCGGTTGCCGCCACGCCGTGGCCGTGGCCAACGGGACCCTGGCCCTGGAACTGGCGCTTCAGAGCCTGGGAATCGGCCCTGGCGATGAGGTCGTCGTCACCTGCCGGAGTTTCGTCGCCTCGGCAAGCTGTTGCATTGCCCGCGGGGCCACGCCCATCTTCGCCGACGTCGATCCCGTAAGCCAAAACGTCACGGCCGACACCGTCCGCGCCGTTCTCACGCCTCGAACTCGGGCGATTATCGCCGTCCATCTGGCCGGTTGGCCGTGTGAAATGGACGCCCTCATGCAACTGGCGGATGAGCACGGACTGATGGTCATTGAGGATTGCGCCCAGGCACACGGGGCGACCTACCGGGGACGACCCGTCGGATCGCTGGGCCACGTGGCGGCCTTCTCTTTCTGTCAGGACAAGATCATCTCCACCGGCGGCGAAGGGGGCATGCTCACCACCAACGATGAAGCCGTATGGGAAAAGGCCTGGAGCTACAAGGACCACGGCAAGAGCCGGCAGGCCGTCCATCGCCAGGACCACCGCCAGGTGTTCCGGTGGTTGCACGAGTCGTTCGGCACCAACTGGCGGATGACCGAAATTCAGGCGGCGATCGGGCGGATCGCCCTGCGAAAACTGCCGTCGTGGGTGCAAGCTCGCCGCGGCCATGCGGCCCTGCTTCACGAGCAACTGGCCGCCATGCCCGCGGTACGCGTGGCCGTGCCTGAAACCGGCGTCGCACACGCCTATTACAAGTACTACGCCTTTCTACGGTCCGAGGCGATCCGAGACGGATGGACGCGGGATCGAATCGTGCGCGCCTTGCAGGCCGAGGGGATCCCTTGCGGCAGCGGTGCGTGCCCGGAAATCTATCGGGAAAAAGCGTTTGCCGCCGACCGGTTGCAGCCACCGAAGCGGCTGCCCGTTGCCCGCCAATTGGGCCAAACGAGTCTGATGTTGCACGTTCATCCAACGCTCAGCGAAGAAGATGTTCTCGACACTTGCCGGGCCGTCGGTAAAGTCATGAATCACGCCGCTACCGCGAACCGCGGGGCGTCGAGCGCGGCGTGATGGAAAGACGGATTGGAGATCTCAAATGTCTTCGCGGAAGGAACCAGGGCACCCTACGGTCTATGTTGCGATGAGTGCCGACCTGATTCACCCTGGTCATATCAATATCATCAACATCGCCAGTCAACACGGTCATGTTGTGGTCGGTGTGCTGACAGACGAGGCAATTGCCAGCTACAAGCGATTGCCATACATGGACTATGAACAGCGCAAGGCCGTCGTCCAGAATCTCAAGGGGGTGACGCGAGTCATTCCTCAACACACGTTGGACTACGTTCCGAATCTTGAGATGATACGGCCGGATTTTGTGATTCACGGGGACGATTGGCGAACGGGCATTCAGAAGAACGTAAGAGCACGCGTCGTGGAAGCATTGGAACGCTGGGGGGGGCAGCTTATAGAACCGGCCTACACTCCCGGCATTTCGTCCACCGTCTTGAACCGGGCGGCAAGAGAGATAGGCACCACGCCGAACATCCGGCTGGCACGACTTCGGCGATTGCTCTCCGCCAAACCTCTGGTCCGTGTCCTCGAAGCGCACAGCGGACTATCGGGTCTGATCGTGGAGCGATGCAGCATCAGGGAGGATGACGCCCAGAAAGAGTTTGACGCATTGTGGTTGAGCAGCCTCACCGATTCCACAAGCAAAGGTAAGCCCGATATCGAGTGCATCGACGTTACGAGCCGACTGAGTACGGTGAATGCCATCCTTGAAGTGACGACGAAGCCGATTATCTACGATGGAGACAGCGGCGGGATTGCGGAACATTTTGTCTTCACGGTTCGCTCATTGGAGCGATTGGGAGTCTCGGCCATCATCATTGAGGACAAAGGCGGGCTGAAGAGAAACTCGCTATTGCGGACGAACGACCAGAAACAAGACGACGTGGACTCCTTCAGTGCGAAGATCAGGGCGGGCAAGTCCGCGCAGGTCACCGATGATTTCATGATCATCGCACGAATCGAGAGCTTCAATACGGGTGCCGGCCTATCCGACGCCGTGGAAAGAGCCCACGCGTACATCGATGCGGGAGCGGACGGCATCATGATTCACAGCAAATCGTCAACTCCCGACGAGATATTCAGTTTCTGCGAAGCGTACGCCTCGTTCGATGAACAGCCTCCGTTGGTCGTTGTACCTTCGACTTTCTCGGACGTGTACGAGC
>JABMRP010000870.1 GCA_013202535.1 Planctomycetota bacterium | reverse complement strand
CTCGTTGATACCCGGAACTGATGAACTTCTCGCCCGGTCGCGCATGTTGCGCGAGCACCTCGGCCGTCTGCCGCAATGAGGCCAACTGCTCACGTTGCTTCTCATCGCAGTTCGGCTGACCCGCGTGGCAAGCGTAGCGGACGTCCTTGGGGAGGTTTGCGGCAGCCAGGAGCAAGGCACACGCGACGGCGGAATAGGGCGCCCACCGACGCAAAAGGGGATTCCACTCGACGAGGCGGCGCATCCCCTCGCAGAAATACAGAATCAGCAGCGGAGCGATCGGCAAAAGGTATCGCGCGATCAAGGGACGGTGAATCAAGATCGCGCCCACGTAGGCGCCGGCCACGCAAACGCCCAGATACTCTTTTCGCCGAACGAGGATCCACGCCCCCAACAGGGTCGGCACCCAAAACAGGGCGTTCACCAGCCCCAGGGAACGATTCGGCTGAGCGATCAACAGTCGCGACAACTCGGAGCCCGTCAGCAGGAAGTTCTCCAGCGGTTGGCTCAGCCAGTCGGCCGCGCTGCGCGACGTCATCGACGACGAGGCCGAATCGAGATAGCTTGGCAACACGTACGGAGCGTGGGCACAGCGGCAGTAAATATAGAATCCGCCCAAGGTTAGCGCAACGCCGACGGCCAAAAGACCGGCGGCGATCCAGACGCGCTTCCGGGAGACTTGTCGAGGTTGAATCACCAGACCCAATGCGGCTCCGAAAGCCAACGGCACTCCGGCAACGCGGATCCAGCAGCTTGCGATCAGCGCCGCCACGCCGAGCACCAGCCACGCGCTTCCGCCTTCGCCACGCAGTCCGCGCACGCAGCAGAACAATCCGAGCCAGACCGCCAGCAGGTGGGGTGCATCGCTCAGGAGCGAGGTGCTGACCCACAACAGCGTGTAACCGAGTGCCACCGCGACCGAAACGGCCACGGCCAGCCTTCGATCGGCCATCTCGCGCAGCCAGTGGTAGCAGAAGACGATGGCAGTCAATGCGATCAGGGTTTGGGCCAGATTCAAGGCCAAGCGGCTTCCCAAGCCGAGTTGCGTGAGCGCGGCCAGCAGCAGCGGGTATCCCGGCGGCACGTGGACATGGGGGTAACCCCAGAGCGTGTAGCCCTCGCCCTGGACGAGATTCTCGCCGAGCATCAGGTACAGTGCGCTGTCGGGCGTGGGGTTCCAGGCCGCGCGGACGCTCAACAGATACAAGACCGCCACCCCGGCCGCCGCCACCCAGGGCCACCAACCGGCAGCGGTCGTCAGCCGTGGCACGGTGATCCGTGGCACCGCCAACGCGCGGCCCACCTGATTCGGGTGTGAATCGATGGTGGCCATGTCGGTCTTCCTTGACGGCACTTCAACAATCGTGGTGTACGATCAGACGTTGGCGGTTAAGTGGGTGTCGCGTCCACGGGCCGAAAAGTCGCGGTCACCTGCTCTTCCCGCGGTCGGCAGCCACGAGAAACCGCGTGTAGTAACGAATCTCCTCCAGGCAGGCCCGCTGTCGATTCATCATGTCGCCCAACAGGCCCATGAAGAGCGATGCCATGGCGCAACCACCCATCGCAGCGCCGGAAACCCCGGCCCATTTGTGCGGCGCGAATGCTCCGGTCCTGAAGTAGTGCCACAGGAAGAACGTCAGCAACGGCACGCCGACGGCCAGACAGATCGCGGCGATCCGTCCGAAGAACTTCATCGGGTAGTGGTCTCGGTAGAACCGGAATACGGTCCTCAGCGTTTGGTAGGCGTATCGAAACAGATTGCTCGCCACGCGGCTTTTGCCAAACTCGCGTTGCCCGCGCACCGCGATCGGCACCTCCACGATCTTCATGCGTTTGCAGGAAAGGTGAAGGAAGACTTCGTGCGTGTAGGTAAACGGTTCCATCAGGCTCAAGTTGAGCGCGGCTTCGCGATTGTAGGCACGCATTCCGCAACTGACGTCCGCGAATTTCGCGCCGATCAGCCAACTGATCAGGCGGCTCACCTGTCTATTGCCCCAACGTTTCAGCCGGGGCATCTCGGGCTCCAGCGCCGGATCCTTGAATCGGGAGGCTGTGGCAAAATCGGCCTCGCCGGAAAGGATCGGCGCGACGAGTTTATGAATATCTTCGGGGTTGAACTGCCCGTCGCCGTCAATGTTCACGACCAGATCGGCGCCCAGCTCAAACGCTTTACGCAAGCCGCTCTGAAACGCGGCCCCCACGCCGCTGGGACGCGGATGACGCACCACCGTCGCGCCTTCGGCCATCGCCAACGGGCCCGTCCCATCGCTGGACCCGTCGTCGACCACCACCACCTTGATTTGATGGATGCCGCCGACCTCGCGCGGAATACGCCGAACGACGTCGGCAATCGTCCGACTCTCGTTCAGTGCCGGCACAATCACCACCAAGGACTGCTCGTCCTGTCGATGCACCCGAAGAGGGGTATCGCGACCACCCGTCACCTGATCGGCCGACGATGGTTGGGGCTCCGGCTGCGAGAACGGTAGCGGGACTGTCGACACGTATCTACCTCATCCTTTGCGGGAATGGGGGGATCGAGCCTGGAGCAGACCTCCAGGCGGTTACGTCTCCCCTATCGTCCATGAAATCCTGCAAATCCAGCGGAAACTACCTAAACACTAAGCCTTCACTTGTTGCCGCAATATCGCCATCATGCCAAATCTAATGAGGGGGTCGATTGCCTGCACATGCAGAAACCCCCTAAATTAAGTAAATAAGTTCCGCGGACCAGCGCATACCGCCGCAAAATGAACTCGGATCGGAGTCACGGCCAATTCGCGCCGACAAGATGTCAAAAAGGTCGCGGCAAGGGAAGGCCAATTCCTCCAAGAAACCACCGGTGCGGAGGATAAGACTCGCTCGAAGGGTGAATTACGGCGGCACCATCTCGCCATCGCCGGATTCTGCAGTCGCCATTTGGCTTGAAAACCTGATCCGTTTGCAGCCGACGAGCCTTATGTAGCTCTTTAATTTATTATTCCTCCCAGGCACCCTAAAGATCCCGTGTTTACACGCGATATCCTATGCCTCGAATAGAACCATGATCACCACGCCATCGACCGATCAAAGATCGACAACGGAAGCACCTGTAGTTGCCAGGCTTTCGTCATGCCGGTATCTACGCCGGGCGACGATTGAATATGCGGCCGGTCCCGCGAGCGGTTTGACTTCGGGTGCCGCATCGGCGATAGTTGGGGCGACCCGGATGCCAAGTAGCCTGTCTAAGCCAGGAAACAGAAATGAAGAGATTGAAGCGACTTGCCCACCATATTCCGTTCGCTCAATGGCTTTACGGAAAATGCACGGCTATTCTCTTTCCGGGGTCGCGCCGGTACTGGGAGGGCCGTTACGGGAGAGGCGGAAACTCAGGTGACGGTTCCTACGGTGAATTCGCGGAGTTCAAGGCGGAAGTTGTCAACTCATTTGTTCGGGATAATCGCGTAAAGTCGGTCATCGAGTACGGCTGTGGAGATGGCAATCAACTGTCCATCGCACAGTATCCATCCTACATCGGTCTCGACGTATCCAAGACGGCAATTCAGATCTGCAAGGATCGCTTCAAAGATGATCCAACCAAGAGCTTCTTCCTCTACGACCCGGACGTGTCCGGGGACCAGGCTGGCGAGCTTGTGGCGGACCTGGCATTGTCACTGGACGTGATCTATCACTTGGTTGAAGATACGGTTTACGATCTCTATATGACCCATCTCTTCAACGCCGCCAGGCGATTCGTTGTGGTCTATTCGTCCAATCAAGATAGCGGCAAGACCGCCGCCCACGTGCGCCACCGATGCTTCTGCGACTGGGTGTCGGAACGGGCAACCGGATGGACGCTGCGCCAGAAGATCGACAACAAGTTTCCCTTTGACCCCAAACAGCCGGAAGGCACGTATCTTGCCGACTTCTATGTTTTTGAGAAGGCTGGCGCCTGCGGTGACGACGTTTGAGGGAATGAGTAGGCTACTTCCCGGCGACGCGGACTATCGCCGAACGGGTCAATTGCCAACCGCCCAGATCCAGCCCTTGCTCGACACGACGTAGAGGGTGCCGTTGGCCGCCACCGGGGTAGAATGGATCGGCGCGCCCAGGTAGATGCGATCGAGCAGCCGCTCCTCTTTGCCTGCCGCCAGGACATACAGCCCCTTCTGCGTAGGCATGTAGACCTTTCCGTCCGCCACCAACGTCGAGCCCAACAGGTGGTCGGCGTTGGTCTCGTGAATCCAGTATCCGTGTCCCGTTTCGGCATCGACACAATGCAGACGTCCCGCCACGTCGGCAACGTAGACAAGCCCGTCGGCGATGGACACCGTCGAGCTGGTCCGATCGAGCCCCTGATAGGTCCAGATCCGTCCGGTGCCGGTGATATCGCCCGTCTTCGTGGCATCGATACACTGCAGCGCGCCGCGTCCCCGGCCCATCGAAGAATCGCGGCCGATCGCCACGTAGATGCGATTCTTGTAGAGGACCGGCGTGCCGATGATCTCGCTCGTACCGACAAATGTTCCGTCGTTCTCGTTCAGCGTGCCACCCCAGCGAGTGTCGCCCCGATAGTAGTGTACGATCGGGGGCATATCGCCGAACACCTTATACTCCGCCGGGTTGCAGTCAAAGGACCACACGGTCTTCAGTTTCCCCGGTTGTCGCGGTGCCGCCGCCAGCGACTCGAAGGCATAGCATCGCCCGTCGCCGCCACCGTAAAATATCAAGCCCCGGTCGCCAACCACGCCGGCGGAGAATGAGGACCACTGTCCTTTGAGCAAGTTCTCGGCGATCGGCGTGTCATCCGTGGCCACCAGCCGCCCGGTTTCCTTCTCGAAGACAGCCACGTTGGGGCAATCCGGCGAGACGGTCCGGTAGACGTCCGGGTCGTCGACAATGATGCGTCCTCTCTTGGATCCGGCCTCATTGGTGTAAACAAACATCTTATGTCGCCTCTCTCCCAACGGATCGATGCCGTTGGACGTGGGCACATAGAGCAGACTGCCGTCGATGACACACGACCCGCAATGG
>JABMRP010000869.1 GCA_013202535.1 Planctomycetota bacterium | reverse complement strand
GTTCGAGAAAGTGGAAAAACTCGATGCAGGCGACACCGTCTGCCTCGCCTGGGATTGGGACCCGGCCAGCGCCGGCGAATTGGAACCGATGGCCACGGCCTTTGTCCGCCACTGTTGCGAGAAAAAGCTCAAGATCGTCTTCCTCTCTCTCTGGCCCCTGGGACCGCAAATGATCGACGACTCGGTCGAACGGGTCATCAAGGCGGACTTCCCCGAGATGGTCTACGGCGAGGATTACGTCAACCTGGGCTTCAAACCGGGGAACGAGGGCGTCATCAAGGTGATCGTCACCGACCTGCGACAGCTCTACATGACCGACGCCAAGGGCACGAACATCGACCAGATTCCCATCTGCCGCGATATCAAGACGGTGCGAGATTTCAAGCTGATTATCAACGTCAGTGCCGGCTACGCGGGCACGAAAGAATGGGTGCAGTACGCGGCCACGCCCTATCCCGACGAGGTGACGCTCATCGCCGGCAGCACCGGGGTCACCGCACCACAACTGTATCCCTACATCCCCGAGCAACTGCCCGGGCTGTTGGGGGCTATCAAGGGCGCGGCCGAGTACGAGGATCTGCTGCTGGAAAAATACGGCCGGCAGGATCAGGGTGTCAGTGAGGTGCGATACCAGGAAGGGCTCCGCCGGATGGGACCGCAATTGGTGGCCCATATTCTGATGATCGTGCTGATTGTCGGCGGCAACGTGATCTTCTTCATCGGAAAGCGGCGGGAGAGACGAGCATGAAACGCGAAACGATGATTTGGACCGGTCTGATGGTGCTGGCCGGGGCCTATCTTCTCTATCGGGCCGTCGGCATGGGAGCCGGCACTGTGTACGTCGAGCGAATCAACGGAACGGAATCGTCCGCCACCGGCTGGGAAGCCATGGCCGGAACCGCCGAGGTCAGTGTTTCGCAGACCATCGGCGTCTGGGTGGCCGCGATGTTCACCCTCTGCATCTTCTCCTTCATCTACAAGGACAACCCCTTCTACAAGATCGCCGAATCGGTGGTGATCGGCGTTTCGGCCGGGTACTGGATGGTCGTCGCTTTTTGGACCACGCTGATCCCCAACCTCTTCGGCATGCTCTTTCCCGAGTGGATCCGCTCCTGGGCCATGCCCGGGCGTTCGCCGGTGCGCAACGACGACTGGTTCATGTACTTTGTCCCCCTGGTCCTGGGCGCGATGCTCCTCTGGCGTTTGGCTCCCAAGGGCGCGTGGATCGCCCGATGGCCTTTGGCTTTTATCATCGGTACGACCGCCGGGATCCGCCTGATCGGGTACATTCACGCCGATTTTATGAGCCAGACGGGCAACACGATTCGCTCGCTGATGGTGCTGGGAACCGACCCCGAGACGGGTGTCGTGGTGGGGTTCGACTTCTGGGCATCCCTCAAGGCCGTGTTGCTCGTCGGCGGCGTGCTCTGCTGTCTGGTCTACTTCTTCTTTTCCGTCGAACACAAGGGCGTCGCCGGCAAGGTCTCGAAGGTGGGAATCTGGTATCTGATGATTACCTTCGGCGCGGCCTTCGGTTACACGGTCATGGGCCGGATCGCACTGTTGGCCTTGCGGCTGGAGTTCCTCTTCGACGATTGGCTCCGGCTGATCGATACCCGCGGCTGGCGCCCGCCCGATTGGACCGGCTGGTGGTAGCTGTCGATGCTGGTTACCGATCGATTGAACTCCCCGCGCGGCGACCTCGGAATTTCGTCAGAATGGCTCGCCGTTCCCGAAATATCTCGGGGGGGATAATTGCCGATATTTACTCCAGAGGTGGGGTTTAGGGCGAAAAGGTGGGGCTCGCTTGCGCTGAGCCGCAGGGTTCTTTGCGCTGAGCCGTAATCTGGCCCGCGCTCTTCATCGCGATACCACGAATGGGCTATTGACAGGGGCTCCTGTGGAATTGATAATTGTAGGTTGAATGCAGGGGCCTTCTTCCCCCTGAATGAGAAAGCTGCGAACCGGACCGCAAGAGAGGTTCGTGTACTGATAATGTGTTCGCACTAGTGATGTCATCAACCAAGTCGCCTTGCTGGACTGCCGACGAGAGATTGTACCCATGACCATTCGCAATTGTCTGGCGACCCTTCTGGCCTCCGCCCTTTTTCTTGTTGCCGCCGACCGATCGCCGGCCGAAACGGTTCTGCAACTTTACATCGAAGGCGCGAAGTACGACACTGCCACGGAGTCGTGGACCAAGAC
>JABMRP010000868.1 GCA_013202535.1 Planctomycetota bacterium | reverse complement strand
CCGCGAACGGCCGTGAATATGACCCAGATGTGGCAGAAGGAGACGTTTGACCCCAAGACGATCGACGAGGAACTCGGCTGGGCCACCAAGGCCGGCTACAACAGCCTGCGGGTGTTTGTGCAGTATCTCGTCTGGCGGGACGATCCCGAGGGCCTCAAGCAGCGGATGGATCAGTTCCTGGCCATCGCCGACAAGCACGGAATGCGCGTCATGTTCGTTCCGTTTTGCGATTGTGCTTTCGCCGGCCGCGAGCCGTACCTGGGCAAGCAGGACGAACCGGTGCCGGGCGTGCATAACAGCGGTTGGGTGCCCAGCCCGGGCTTGAAACGGGTGGTCGATCGTGCGGCATGGCCCGATCTCCAGGCGTATATCAAGGACCTTGTGGGCCGATTCGGCAAAGACCACCGCGTGCTGATTTGGGATCTTTACAACGAGCCGGGCAACAGCCGGATGGGCGAGAAGAGCCTGCCGCTGGCGGCGGCCGCGATGGGCTGGGCACGCGAGGCCGGGCCCGTCCAACCGCTGACCATCGGCGCCTGGACCGACTTCGACGCCCCGATGTCCAAGGCGCTGATGGCCATGTCCGACGTGGTCTCGTTCCACGGTTACGACCAGCCCGAGGGCATCGTGAAGAAGAGTTGGATCTGCCGTCAATATAACCGGCCGGTGCTGTGTACCGAATGGCTCCACCGCCAGTCGGGCAACACCTTCGAAACGATCCTGCCGATTTTCGCCCACGGCCAGATCGGTGGCTATCACTGGGGGCTGGTGGCCGGGCGGACGCAGACCTACATGCCCTGGGGTTCGAAGCAGGGTGACCCGATGCCCAAGCACTGGCAGCACGACGTGATGCGCCCGGACGGCACGCCCTATGACGCCGAGGAGTTCGAGTTGCTGCGGAAGTTTCGCGAGGATTTCCGCCTGCGGCCGATCAACCGGCGTTGGTCGAAGGAGAAGATCTGGCAGTGGTACGAGCAAGTCGGCCCGGTCACCGGCTGCAACTTCCTGCCAAGCACGGCCATTAACTCGACCGACATGTGGCAGGCCGACACGTTCGATTCGGAAACGATCGACCGGGAACTCGGTTGGGCCAAAGGGGCCGGCTACAACAGCATTCGTGTATTCTTGCAATACATCGTCTGGAAGGACGATCCTGAGGGGCTGAAGCAGCGGATGGACCGGTTCCTGGCCATTGCCGAGCGGCATGGGCTGACCACGATGCCCGTTTTCTTCTGCGACTGTGCCTTCTCAGGCAAGGAGCCCTATCTCGGCAAGCAGGACGAGCCGAGACCGGGCAAGCCGAACGGCGGCTGGGTGCCCAGCCCGGGCTTGAAACGGGTGGCCGATCGGGCCGCGTGGCCCGACCTGAAGCGGTACGTACAAGACATCATCGGCCGCTTTGCCGACGATCGCCGGGTCATCGTTTGGGACCTCTACAACGAGCCGGGGCAGTCAAAATTGGGCGAGCTGAGCATGCCGCTCTCGGAGGCCGTGTTCGGGTGGGCCCGAGACGCCGAGCCCTCGCAGCCGTTGACCACCGGCGCGTGGGTCGCGCTCGACTATCCCATGTCGCGGCGACACATGCAATTGTCCGACGTGATTACCTTTCACGGCTACGACAAGCCGAAGGAGTTCGAGGAGAAGATCCGGATCTGTCGACAGTACGATCGGCCGATCCTCTGCACGGAATGGTTGATGCGCCAGCACGGCAACACGTTTGAGTCGATCCTGCCGATTCTTGCTCGGCATCGCGTCGGTGGGTATCACTGGGGATTGGTGGCGGGCAAGACACAGACTTACTTGCCGTGGGAGTTCAAGCCGGGCGACCCGCCGCCGAAGGTGTGGCAGCACGACGTCTTCGCCGCCGACGGCAAGCCCTACGACGCCGAGGAATTCCAGCGGTTGCGGCAATACATCGAGCAATTTCAACGCAACCGGCGCTAGTCATCCGCGGAGCCCCCCGGCGGCGCCGACCCACGGGATGCTACCCGTGGGCGTGGTTAATCCGGTTCCTAGTCCCTAGTCCCTAGTCCCCAGTCCCTACAATCTCTCCCGCTTCTTCTCCTGATTCAATTCCGGTGCCACTTTGCGGCGTTTGTACGTGACGGTGTAGGTGACGAAGCGTTTCTCGCCGGGCGTCATGTCGAGGAAGTACTTGACGTGGTT
>JABMRP010000867.1 GCA_013202535.1 Planctomycetota bacterium | reverse complement strand
TAGAGCGACGTATCGGCCGGGTTCGCTTTCTCCCACCGGGAAACCGTGACTCGATGCTCGCCGGCCACCGCGCCGTCGTCCGGTGCGAAGGTGCTCAGCGTGAATCGTCCCTCGGCGTCGGTTACCGCGGAGGCCGGTCGAGCGCCTTCGGCCATGAAGACGACCTGAGCCTCCGCCACCGGCTTCCCTTGGTACGTAACGGTTCCGCTAACCGGCACCGTGCCGGGCCGGCCGTCGCCGCAACCGGCAATCGCAAATAGGGCGACGATCGCCAAGTTTAGCCCCGGCACTTGTGCCCGGCGCTTCGTTGCATGGTCATTCCCTCTTTCCGGTCCAATGCCGGGCACAAGTGCCGGGGCTAAACGTCTAGTACGTACCAATCGGCTTGCCATCGTGGCGGTCTCCGAGCTTCTGGTAGGTTTCGTAGTCGATGCTCTCGCTGAGGAAGTGGACGCTGCCGTCGCAAAACACGAACTGGCAACCGCCCGCATGACGCGAGCGAAAACCCATGTCGCAACTCCAGGCGTTGGGCGCCGAGCAGGTGGGGTTGTAGTCCGCATCGTCCGGGCAAGTGGGATAATTGATCGGGCACGTCGTCGCACACCAAAGGCTGTTGATGTGCATCCAACCGTCGCGCACATGCCAACTACACTCGGGCAGAACCTCACCCATGGCGATCGTGTTGCTCGTTCCGTCGCGAATCTCCTCGATCGCGGCACCCCAGGCGAGATGGCTGAAGACGCCGGAGATCTCGCTGGCGTTGGTCGAATGCCCGTGGTTCGAGGGGCCCTTGCCAAACATATTGCCGCCAAAGGGGCACCCCGTCACCAGGCTCTGGTTGCCCATGCTCAGCCCGTAGTTGGAGACGGCCCAATTCTGCCCGTCGGTATCTCTCCAGTACGGGTTGCCATTGGCGAAGTAACGCTGCCCTTGCGCCGAAGGGCAGAGGAAAGTGGGAATCCAGACTTCATGCACCGCCTGTCCGCTGCCAATGAAGCTGTTATGGGGCGTGTTCTTCGTAAAGTCGCAGGCGTCGTACAGGGCCTGTTGCTCGATATAGGGCAGCAAGGCCACGAAGACGTTGGCGTGGTCGTCGGGATGCCCCGCCCCGGGCGTGCTCAGGGCATTGAGGTTATACCCCGACCCCAGCGGAAACTGCCGGCATGCCTCGTGGTAGTTGTGCAGCGCCAACCCCAACTGCTTGAGATTGTTGCTACACTGCATCCGCCGGGCCGCCGCGCGAACCGCCTGTACGGCCGGCAAGAGCAGCCCGATCAAGATGCCGATAATGGCAATGACCACGAGCAGTTCGACCAGGGTAAACGCGGCCGAACGAGCGGGCCGTTTACGGTAATCCATTACACGCCTCCTCTCGGCGAGCCGGCGGTTGCCGGGCTCAGCCCATTCTAATCGTTCCGCAAACAGTCGTCGTCTCGCCGGGGTGAGATGGCTACCGCACGCGACGCCGACGGAAAAAGCCAAGGCCCAGCATCATCAGGCCGCCCAGCCCGGCCAGCGCCAGCGTACCCGGCTCGGGGACGGGCGCGACGACAAATCGCACCTCGCTCAGCCCGGTCAGGAAACGGCCGTCCGCGCCGCCTTGGGTTCCCGTGCCGTCGAACACGGCGCCGTCCGGGTTGGTCAGGATGTCGAACTTCACGTATCGAACGCCCGTGAAATCCACTTCGATGTCTTGCCCCGTGTAGGTCGTCAATCCGGTGGCCTGATCCAAGGCAAACTCGCCTCGCGAGGTCAGGGAATCCAACGTCGCTCCGGCGAAGACTTCCATGGTCGCAACGCCTAGATGCGTGAACCCGGCGGTGTTGTCGTTCCAGATCCGCATCGTCTCCACGTTGACCAGTCCGCCCAGGTCGTAAGTGATGAAGGGGTCGTAATCCACGCTCTCGTAGGTTCCGTCGGTTGTCCACACATAGCCGGGGTCGGAGGCGTTGATGTGCGTATCACCGGCTTCACCGATCCCCGAGAGGCCGCGACCGTCGACCGTATGGGCCGCCGCACGGTCGATGAACGCAAGCTCGCTCGATACCTCGGCCACCCAGGGGGCGATGACCACTTCGCCCGCCGGTGTGCCGTCGAAGCGGACCTCGCTCAAGCCGGTCAGGAAACGGCCGTCGGGACCGCCCTGGGTGCCCGTACCGTCGAACACGGCCCCGTCGAGGTTGCTCTGCACGTCGAACTGGATGTAGCGAACGCCTGCGTAGTCCACCGCGAAGTCTTGCCCGTGATAGCTGGGCAATCCGCTGGCCCGGTCCAAGGTAACCGTTCCCCGGGAGGTCATCGCCGCGAGTGTCGGCCCGGCGAAGATTTCCACGTCCTTGGTGCCCAGATGCGTGAACCCGGCGCTGTTGTCGTTCCAGATTCGCATCGTGTCCACGTCGACCAGACCGCCCAGGTCGTAGGTAACAAACGGGTCGTAATCCACGCTCTCGTAAGTCCCGTCGGTCGTCCAGTTGACGCCGTTGGAGCCCGTGTTATGGGTGTCGCCGGCTTTGCCGATTCCTGTCATGCCGTGTCCGTTGACCGTGTGTGCCACGAGACGATCGGCGAGCGCAAGCTCGCTGGATAATCCGGCGACGAAGGGGTGGATCGTCAGGGCGTCGTCGGCCACCGGCGCGCCTTCGAAACGCACTTCACTCAGGCCGGTCAGGCTGCGGCCGTCGACGGCGCCACCCTGGGCCCCCGTGCCATCGAAGACGGCCCCGTCGTGGTTGGTCTTGATGTCGAATTTGACGAAGCGAGTATTCGCGTAATCCCCCGTGAGATCCTGGCCCGTGTAGCCGCCCGAGCCCGGGGCCTGGGCGAAGTTGACCGTGCCCTGGGAAGCAAAGGTGATCCCATCCGAACTGGTCAGCACCTCTACTTGATTGGGGCCGATGATGGCGATCGGCGAACCGCCGACATTGAACGAACTGTTGTAGTTCCAAATTCGCATCGTGGTGAGGTTGACCAGGTGGCCCAGGTCGTAGGTGATCTCGGGATCGAAGTCCGTCCCATAACCTCCGCCGAGATTTCCGGGCGTGGTCCAAGCGATGCCGCCCTCTCCGTCGGCATGCGTGCTGCCCGCGGCGCCGGTACCCGTCAGACCGCTACTGTCCGTGGTGTGGGAGGCGTAGCGATCGAATGCCGCGAGTTGGCTCGATACGTTGTCGACATACGGCGTGAGCAAAGCCCCGTCGGCGCGGCCGGCAAGCAGAGCCAGTGCCGCCACGGACGCCAATACAATCATCTTCTGGGTGTTCATCGGTGTCTCCTAGAGTTGCAGGGATACCTCGCACGGCCGAAACCGCATCTGGCCAACAATTGCGGTCGTGCGGTTGGCAGACGGATTCAAGCATCAGTATAACCAATCCGCCCCCCCCCC
>JABMRP010000866.1 GCA_013202535.1 Planctomycetota bacterium | reverse complement strand
GCTCCAGGAGCACGGGTTGGCCTTCCCCGACGTGCTGCGAACCTGGATCCATCTGGAGGAAATGGAGCGCGATTACGACGAACTCAATGCCTCGCGAAATGCGTTCTTTGCGGAGCACAACGTCGAGCGATTGCCGGCCAGTACGGGTATCAGCGCGGGACTGCATCCTCCCGGGGCGCTGGGGTCGCTGGACGTCTACGCCCTAATGAACCCCGAGATCGCCCAAATCGAATTGATGCACACGCCCACGCTCAACGAAGCGCCCGAGTACGGCTCGGCCTTCGCGCGCGGCATGAAGATGGCCCTGCCCGAACAGACCAACCTGTTCATCTCGGGCACCGCCAGCGTCGACGAGGTGGGAGCGACCGTCCACACCGGCGACGTTCGGGCGCAGTTCCATCGTACGCTGACCAACATCGAGGGACTGTTGAAACCTCACGGCGCAACCTTTGCCGACATGGCCCACGTGGTCACGTTCCTCAAATCGGCCGCCGATCGCGAACTGTTCGACGAAGTCTGCCAGGAGCGAGGATTCGTCGATACCCCCCATTCGATCGTCGAAGCCCACGTCTGCCGCCCCGACCTGCTCTGCGAGATCGAAGGCATCGCGGTCGTGCCGACGGTGTGACGCGGGCGGGTGGGAGTCTGGTCGGAGTTTCCTGCCCGGTTGTTGTCCGCTCCCAATCTTTCATATTCTCCCATGGCGATTCTCCAGCCCGATGTCTGCCGGGGGGGTGACAACCCTTGACACGGCCAGCGGGAATAGGTGTCCAAAGTTCTTGCTTTCGGCGGCTCCGCACCTAGAATCGAGCCATCGGATCTGAAGCTCCGATTCATCGAGCCCCAAGACGATCGGGCCTTTTTCCCCTCTTCTCAAGCAACATCAACTCGCCAACAGAATTCACGGGAGGAAGAAATGCGAAATGACCTTCAAGGCGTACTGGAAAAGGCAAAAGATCGGAAAGAACTGCCTGCCGTGATGGCGTACAATCGCATCGATGGCCCTGGGTCTAGTCTAGATCTGCGAGAGTTTCAACAAAGTCTATGGAGGATCCCTGTCATACCAGAGGATCCCCAAGCAGATCCGACGATGGAATGGACGCGCGACCTTCCGAGAACCGTTGGCATTACGATAGACACAGGGACGAACATCCAGGCTGAACCGTTCAAACGGGGCCGGATTGGCGTTCGCTCCGTTGAATATGGCACGGAGGTGACTTCGGCCCCCGGTGATGTTCTTCCCACAAAAGAGAACTGGTTGCTGAAAATAGCCGAGCTATTCGGATTGAGCGGAGTCATGTTCAGCCTCCATAACTTGCACCCCGGCATTCAGTCGTCAGGCCTTGGCGGATCCGCGACCGCGACAACGGGCCTTTGTATTCTGGCGAACGAGTTGGCGGGGCGTCCTTTGAGTGGTGTGCAGTTGGTTTCCATGGCGTCACGCGTAGAGCAGGACTTCGGAGTAAGCATCACCGGTACGCAGGAACAGTCTAACGTCGTCTACGGGGGCGTCACGGATTATGTCTGGTTTCCGTGGGGCATTCCCGGAAACGCGGACAGCGGCTTCGGAACGTCGATACGGCGACAATTGATGGATCCCGCGGGATATGAAGAGTTGGAGCAACGCATGGCAATATTTCACTCCGGCAAGACTCGGGCGAGCACGGACGTGAATGCAGTATGGATGCGGGCGCTAACGTCACACGAAGGGTACCGCCAGCACCAAAGGAAGTTGGACATCGCTTATCGCTTTCGGGAAGGGTTGCGGCTGCGGCAATGGGACGACGTGATGGAGTCGATCGACGAATACCGTCAGGTAAGAACGGCCATCTGCCCGGCATACATGGACGGCGCAAAGGAGATACAAGGTTTTGCGAACGCAAAAGACTGCGTCGCATTCCCACTGGGTGCCGGAGGCGGTGGCGGCATACTCGTCTTCGCCCGAGAACCGGCATCGCTGCAATCGCTACGGCGGGAAATTGGTACTGTATATCGCGAGATCCCTTTCAAAATAAAAGATCGCGGACACGACCTGGTAAACCTACCACTTGAGAAGGAAGTGTAATCATGCGTTTCAAAGTCTTGAATTGGAATATCGGCGGGGCAAAATTCCTCGAAGAGATGACTAACGACAAACGGCAAGTTACGCGCACTCTGCTAAATAAAGCCCTTGCCGATATCGTTAAGGAGCATACTCCAGACGTTGTGACTCTCCAGGAGATCGCCCGATACAAACAGCCGGATGATGTTGAAATACAGGACATGATAGATGACATCGCAGGGTACAAGTACTTTCCGTTTACGCTCATCGACACAGACTACTTATCCTCCAAGGCCAAATGGCGAAAGCTCCTAAGGGGCAGCGACTGGCCCCCAGACACGTACTTCGGTCAAGGAAACGCATTCTTGGTCAAGAAAGACTCCCCGGTATTTCCTGTCTGGGATCTTTCTGGTCTGGGGCAAGATATCCCGGCAACTGATAGGCCTCACTTCGTTGAGATTGTCCACCTCGACTCAGGGCTCTATTTCGGTGATCGCAATACCGAACCCCGTGCCGCGTTGGTATTGCATTTCATTTACGATCCAAAAAATCGGGACGCACCCAGCAAACCACTTGACATATTTGTTGTCAATCTCCATTTGACAACGCTGATGATGGAACGTGAGGGCGTCCCGCAGATCGATTCTCTTGCAAGTCGAGTGAGACTCGCACAACTTGACATTGTGTTTAATGGAATCGTGTCACGTTACAATTCGTGGAGACAGGATGGATATCCCGAACGACGGAAGGAAAGGGAGCCGGAACAACATGAGAATTTTGACCGGCACTCGCCGCTTTGGATACTGGCCGGCGACTTCAATTTCACGGAAGAATCGGACGAGTATATGTATATTAAGAGGCGGAATTTCATTGACACCGTGCCGGATATCGGGAAGGTGAGTCCGTATGGCAGAGGATCCAAGGCTAAGGGTGTCAAGGCCGATCCCACGTTAACCTTGGACTACGTGTTCGCTGGCCCAAAGTTTGTCTCGTTCGATCCCGTGATCGAAGAGACGGGCATTGGTCAGAACAGGGTGATGCACGAACATAAATACCGAGCATCGGATCATTATCCTGTGTTGTCCACTATCGACTTCACCCCATGGTGAGGCCGCCAGTTCGGAGTCGATTGACCACGCATGTGAAGTAGATTGGATGCCTTCTGGCGAAGAATCGATCAACGTCCGGGAACTTGACGAGGTGAGACCGGCTCCCAATACACCCTGCGGGTGACGGGCGGGAACGGACAGGGCGCGTCATTTTCTCCACACCGTCCCTCACCCGTCGATCGGCCAAAACTGGCCGCAGGAGGTGCCGCCGTCGACGTAGAGAATCTGGCCGGTGACGAACGACGACGCCTGCGAGGCCAGGAAGATGGCCGGGCCGACCATCTCTTCCGGCTGGCCCATCCGTTGCACGGGCGTGTTTTCCGTGCGCCACTGGTTCATCTTTTCGCCGGCCCATAACGGTTTGGCCAGTTCGGTCATCGTGAAGCCGGGGGCCAGCGAGTTGACTCGCACGCCCAGCGGTCCCCATTCCATGGCCATCGACCGGGTCATCTGACTCATCGCCCCCTTGGCCATCGCGTAGACCGACACGCGGTTCAACGGGCGGTGGCTGTTGAGCGAGTCGATATTGATGATCGTGCCGCTCCCCGCGGCGATCATCTGCCGGCCGGCCGCCTGGGCCATTAGAAACGCGCCCTTGATGTTGATGTTGGTGATGAAGTCGTACACCTCCTCGGTGTAGTCCTCGACGTTCATCCGCTTGTTCACGCCGGCGCAGTTGACCAGCGTATCGATCCGCCCGTGCTCGGCGATCACTTCCTCGACCGTGCGCGTGATGGCCGCCGGATCGGCGACGTCGCAAACCTTGGCACCGACGGCACCGACGCCGGAAAGCTCCCGGGCCGTGGCCTCGACCGTCTCGGCCGTCCGGCCGGTGATCACAACCGTCGCCCCCCGCTCGGCGAACCCCTGGGCAATCGCCCGGCCGATCCCCCGGCTGGCGCCCGATATCAACACAATCTGGTCCTGAACCGAAAAGAGATCATTGGCCATGGGAAGGGGGCTCCTGGGGGAAGGGGGGCTTCGGCGGGTCACGGTCAGTTTGCCCGTTATCATACCACCGCGTCCGAGGCCCGCGAAGCCCCGGCGACCCGCAAATGGGCCGGGTGGGCGTTTCTGCTCACCGGGGCAACCGTGACCTTGAGGCTGCGGCGGCTGGACGAAGAGGGCCCCAAACTCTCGTACAACTGCCGCCGGCCCTCTTCTTCTCCTTTCGCCATGAAATCCTGGCAGACCCCGTGCTGCTCCGCAGGTTGTCCATTGAGCTTATCGATGATAGAATGAAAGCAGGC
>JABMRP010000865.1 GCA_013202535.1 Planctomycetota bacterium | reverse complement strand
CTCGACGAGCCCCGCCACCGCGCTCCGCCCGAGGAGATACCGCCTCTGGGGATGGTGGATAGCGAGTGACGGCACCGCCGGGCCCTTGACGCGCGTCCTCCGGGGGCCAAGAATAGGAGAAAGCCCCGCGTTTTCAACGACTCCCCCCACGCGTGTACCACACCATACACCGAACCCAAGAGTTCCCATGTCGCTTTTTCGCATGTTGCTGGCCGAGATTCTTCATCGCAAGATCAATTTCGCCCTGAGCCTGTTTGCCGTGACGGTTGCCGTGATGCTGTTTACCGCCGGGCCCGTGTTGGTCGACGGCTACGGACAGGATACCCGAGACGAACTGGCCCAACTCGAGGCCGACGTGGTGGAGGCGGAAGTCGGGCTGCAGGAAGCGGAGAAGGCGCAGGACGAGGAGATGAAGGATCTCCAGGACAATACGCGGAAAACGATGCTCGGCTTGGGGTTCAACCTGATGATCGTTCATCGCAATACCGACATGCTCCAGTACACGCGGACCGGTCTGCCCACCAACGACATGGAACGGGAGTACGTCGAGCGGCTGGCCAGGGATCCGGATCTGGAGATGGTTGCCCACCTGGTGGCCACGTTGCGCGACAGTATCGAGTGGGAGGAGCGACAAGTCTTGCTGATCGGCTACCTGCCCGAGACGACGCAGGAGTTCCGTCGTCACATGAAGCCAATGGGCTACACGCTGAAACAGGGAACCGTGTTCTTGGGGTTTCACCTGACCGAAGGACGCGAAGTGGGCGAAACGATCGAGGTGCGTGGCCAGCCGTTCCGCGTCGCCCGGCTGTTGCCGGAAACGGGCAATCCCGAAGACATCGCCATCATTATGCACCTGGAGGATGCTCAAGCGCTGCTGGAGCGTCCCGGTGCGATCAACCAAATCCTCGCCCTGGAATGCAATTGCGGGGAAGAGAGTCTGGAGGCCATCCGCCTACAGATCGCTTCGATCGTGCCGGAGGCATCCGTCGTCCGCGATCAGTCGCGAGCCAACGCCCGGAAGCATCAACGAGGAGCCGTGGAAGAGCACCACCAGAAGATCATCGAGCAACGAAAAGAGACGGTCCAACAGCGGCAAGAGACGCTGGCCCAGACGGCCGCCTCGCGCGAGGGTATTGGGCAAACGACCGAAACGCTGGCCTTTGTCGTGACGGGGCTGGTCGTGTTGGTGTCGGCCGTTTGGGTCGGGCTGCTGGCGCTGATCAACGTGCGCGAGCGACGCACGGAGATCGGCGTGCTTCGGGCGATCGGCAAGGGACCCCTGGCGATCGCCGCGCTGTTTCTGGGAAAGGCCGTGCTGCTGGGGATCATGGGCGCGGGCGTCGGATTCGTGCTGGGGACCGGCTTGGCCTATTGGCTGGGGATGACGCTGCTGGCCATCTCGCCCGAGTATCTTCGCGTTTCCTTGTCCCTGCTGGCCGGGTCGTTGATCGGCGCCCCCGTGTTGGCCGCGGTGGCCAGCTACCTGCCCACGGTGATCGCCCTAACGCAAGACCCGGCCGTCGTGTTACGCGAGCATTGAGGGCGCGTATAACAGCCGATCATAACCCGAAGCGTAAGCGAGGGACAGCCAACGAGTTCCCTCGCTTACGCTTCGGGTTACGATGAAGCACTCCGTCGCTGGACTAAACGTCTTCCCGCTGGCCCATTCCGGCCCAAATCCGGGCGAGAATCGTGCCGGTACACATGCAGCCGAAGGCGTAAATCGCCGGCGGCATCGCTGCTTCGGCATCGAAAAACTCCTTGGCCATGATGACCCCCAGCCCGGCGTTCTGCATGCCCACCTCCAAGGTCAGCGCACGGCGCATCGGCCCGGGCAAGCGCAACGCGGCTCCTCCCAGCAGACCGGCCGCGTAGCCTCCGAGGTTGATCACCAGCAGGCCCCAAAACACGGCTGCCTCCAGGTTCCCGAACGTGTCGCGGTTCTTCGCCACGACAAAGGCAATGATCCAGAGGATCGTCAGATTGGCAACAATCCCGCCGATACGCCCGGCCCAGCGGTGCCAACCCTCGAAGCGGCGCGAGAGCAAGTGTCCGACGATCACCGGCAGCACGACCATCCAGCCGAGCTTCAACATCATCTTCGTTGTGTCGAATGAGACCTTCTCGCCCAACGCAATTCTTAGAATCAAGGGCACCAACAGCGGCGAGAAGAGCGTCGCCGAGGTGGTCAGGCTGACCGAGTAGCTGACATTGCCTCGGGAAACCATCGTCAACACGTTGGAAGCCATCGCGCCGGGAACACACCCGACCATGACCACGCCAATCAGCGTGGCCCCTTCAAGACCCAACAACCGGGCCACAACGTAGGCCAGGATGGGCATCGAAGCGTATTGCACGGCCGTTCCCCCGATCACCATCGGCCAGCGACGGGCCACCTGGCGGATCTCGTCGCGCGGCAAAAGCGAACCGATGGCCAGCATGGTGACGGCAAACA
The DNA here is from genome assembly GCA_013202535.1 of Planctomycetota bacterium. GTDB lineage: Bacteria > Planctomycetota > Planctomycetia > Pirellulales > Thermoguttaceae > JABMRP01. The sequence continues at coordinate 47 of JABMRP010000865.1, read as the reverse complement.
GGTAATTCAGCATCGGAGCGCTGGCCAGAAACGGATCGGTCCTCACG
>JABMRP010000864.1 GCA_013202535.1 Planctomycetota bacterium | reverse complement strand
GTGCCGGGGGTTGAGTTAGAGACCCGGCGAAACGCACTGCTTGCAAGCAAGCAGTGGCACACGCTTTCCATCCTCCAATTCTAACAGCCCCGACAGAGAAAAGAAAGATCGACGCCATTAGATAGGGTGGGCGAAGTGGCGGCCCGATTAGTTGCCCCCCGCGACGATTTCGTTTACCGTGGTGGGGTTGGAGTATCGGTCAATTCAGCCTTAACCGTGGAGTCACCATAACCATGCGTATCCGACACGTCCTTGCCGTGAGCGGGTGTTTTTTGGCAACGTCACTTTCCGCCATGGGTGATGAACCCATGATCCCGGTCGATTCGTTTCGGCATTACATCGAGCGGTTCAACGCCGACGACGAGGAGCTTTACTCCAACGCCTTTCCCAACGATCGGGCGTGGGAGTTTCTCGCCGCCAACGTGCTCAACGATCATCCGCAGGAAGCGGTGACCAAGAAAGACTACCTGCTGGCGCTATCGATCTACACCAAGAGCCATCGCCGCACGCTGGGTCGCCTGACGGGACGGTTGCCGGGGGAGTAGCGTTTGGCCATCAGGTCGTTTAACGCCCAGCCGACGCCACACTACTTAGCGGCATCGCGGCGGCTGTCCGCTTCCCGATGTCGAGGCAAGTCTTGCGTCTGTGCTTCCTTCGTAATCGGCTCGCTGGCATTCTCCGGTTTGTGGAAGTCCAAGTCCGGTGCAACTTTTTCGAACCGCCAATCCAGCGGCCCGTCCTCTTCCTCCCACCCCTTCGGTACCTCCACGTCCACGATCCTCCGATGCGACTCGTCGTGGGGGACGGCCCGTATTATTCCCGGTTCAGGAGTTGACTCGCGTAACAACACGGGCAAGAAAATGAAGGCCGCCATGGCGAGAATCCCCAGCAGAAGGTACAACTGGAGAAGGGTGAATCCACGCCGCGAGGAATGTGAACGGCACATGAGCGTTCTCCGCGAAGGGGGAATAGGACGGATACCCACACCACATGACGTATTCTACTCGCCGGCCGCGTCGGGAGGAACCCCTGTGTCGCTCCGGCTTCCGCTCCGCCGACGCGAAGCGTCGCCGCCTTACGTTCCCACGTGGGAGCGAGAGGAAGAGCGTACCTTGCACGCCGCGGCGGTCTCGGTTACCGTGACCGTGTGACGGGGGCGCGGTAGCGTCCGGCGGTTTGCTTGTACCCGAGCGAAGCGAAAGGAGAATCGATCATGTGCGCCATGAAGTTGTGTGCCGAGGCCGATACGTTCCGGCACGAGGAGAAGGATTTTTCCCATGCCATTGCCATGGCCAAAGAGCTGGGCTTTGCGTACATCGAACCGGAGGTGATGACCGGGCGGTGTCTGCTCAACGTGTATGGATACTGTAACATCACCAGCCTGGAAGACGATCCGATGCGGATGCGCAACGAGATCGAAGCCGCCGGGCTGAAGGTCGCCTGCCTGAGTTCCCACTCCAGCCTCTTGGACACGGTCTACGGGGTCGACTACCTGAAGAAGGCGATTCGCTACGCCTACATTCTCGGCGCGCCGATCGTCAACACGGCCGAAGGGCCGAAGCCGGATTGGATGACCGATGAAGACGCCTTCCGCATCATGAAGGTCAATCTCGACGTGCTCCTGGAAATGTGCGCCAACTACGACATTACCCTGACCATCGAACCACACGGCGTCTACACCACCAACGCCGAAGGATTGTTGAAGATCATGTCGCTAAGCGATTCGCCGTACCTGGCGATCAACTACGACACGGGCAACGTCGCCGTGGCGGGAAACGATTCGCTGGCCACGCTCAAAGAGGTCGTCGGCCACGTGCGGCACGTCCACCTCAAGGACATCGTTCGCCAGCAGGCGGCCGACCACGAGACGGGCGTGACCGCGGGCACGGCGGTCGGCGAGGGGGAAGTCGATATCCGCGGTTGCCTCGACGTGCTCCGCGAGGCGGGGTACGACGGTTGCCTGTCGATCGAATGCGCCGGCACCGAAGCCCTCAAGCGGAGCATCGAATTCCTCACACCCCTGCTGGAGTAACTTCGGCCACGATTTGTGGGCGTGCGATTCGAACATCACCGAAACTCGGGAGGTATCAGCGATGAATATCAGGAGTCGTAACAAGAGGCGCGGCTGCCATCACTTCCACGTAATCCTCGTCGTGGCGGTCGGCGTCGTTGGCGCATCGGTTGCCGGAGTCGACGCCGCCGAGTTGCTCGTCGGCGCGGCCAGCGTGAGCATCACGCCCGAGCAGCCGGTGGCCCTGTCCGGCCAGATCCATACGCGAATCGCCGCCGACGTGGAAAGCCCGGTGACGGCCACGGCCGTGGCGATCGAGACACGCCAGGGCGACAAGGTGCTCGATCAGGCGATCATGGTCTCGTGCGATCTGGTCGCGATCCGGGACGATATCCAGCAGCGCTTTCGCCAGCGGGTGAAGGCGAGTTTGCCCGACTTCGACGTCAATAAGCTCTTCCTCAGCGCCACGCACACGCACACGGCGCCGGTGATGCGCGAGGGTGTCTACGTTACTGAGGGAAAGGACGTCATACAACCGGCCGAGTACGTCGAATTCCTCCTCGGGCGGCTCAACGACGTGGTGATTCGAGCTTGGCAGCAGCGTAAGTCCGGCGGAGTGGGTTGGGGATTGGGCCATGCCCTGGTGGCCCACAATCGACGGGCCGTGTACGCCGACGGCAGCGCCCGAATGTACGGCGGCACGGACGGGCCCGAGTTCCGAGGCATCGAAGGATATGAGGACCACTACGTCGACGTGCTCTTCTTCTTCAACGCCGATCGCCAAGTGATTGCCACCGCGGTCAACGTGGCGTGCCCGTCGCAAGAGGTGGAAGGTCGCGGCGCGGTCAACGCCGACTTCTGGCATGAAGTCCGCCTGGCGTTGCGGAAGAGATTCGGCGAGGAAGTCCAGGTGTTGGCCTGGACAGGAGCCGGCGGCGACCAGTCGCCCCATCTGATGTGGTACAAGCGAGCCGAACAACGCATGCAATTGCTCCGCGGGCTGACGCGATTACAGGAGATCGCGCGGCGGATCGACCTTGCCGTCGACGAAGCCTATCAAGGCGCCAAACAGGATATCCGCTTCGACGTCACGCTGATCCACCGTGTCAAGAAACTCCAGCTTCCCGTGCGGAAGGTCACGGAAAAGGAATTCGCCGAAGCCAAGGCGTTCTACGACTCGGTGAGCGACGAGGCGAAGCTTGATCCTCGCGGATGCCTCAAGAGGATGTGGAGCCAGCAGACCGTCGACCGCTACGAGAGGCAGGAGACGAATCCCCACTACACGATGGAATTGCACGCGATCCGTCTGGACGACGTGGCCATCTGCACGAATCCGTTCGAGTTGTACACCGAGTTCGGCGTTGGCATGAAGGCGCGCAGCAAGGCCGTGCAGACCTTCGTCGTGCAACTGGCGTGCGCCTCCGGATACTACGTGCCCACCGAAGAGGCCGTTGCCGGCGGCCACTACAGCGCCGAGATCTTCAGTAACCTCGTCGGGCCGGAAGGAGGCCGCTCGCTGGTAGACCAAACGGTCGAAGCGATCAACTCGATGTGGGAGACGAATTGAGACTACCGGAAGACTCCGCCGCGGCCGCCGAAGCGGCGGCCGGCGCCGCCGCCGTAGTTGTTGTAATCGAGGGTCGAGTAGTAGGCCGATTCGCCTTCCATGGCCGTGATGCCGTTGTTGAACGCCGGAGCGACCACCACCCGCGGGGCGTGGGCGACGACGTTCAGTTGGGTCAGCCGATCGACGACCGTTTGCCGGCGCTGGTTGTCCAGCGCCCGATTGCGATCGGCGGGCGTTTGCTCGATGACGATCGGGAACGGCACGTGATCCAGCCGCAGGGCCACCTGGAGCAGGTGGGTTTGACCCGCGGGGGTCAAGGCGGCCGTGTTGCCCACGAATTCATGGT
>JABMRP010000863.1 GCA_013202535.1 Planctomycetota bacterium | reverse complement strand
GTGAACCTCGACATGATCGGCCACTTGCGCGATCAGCGGGTGATCTTCTTCGGCGGACGCAGTGCCTATCGGATGCGACGGTTGTTGAGCCAGCAGAACACGGGGATCGGCCTGATGCTGGAGTTTCCCTGGGGCGTGGTCGCCAACGCCGACCATTTCTCGTTCGTCAAGCGTGACATCCCGGCCGTCACGTTTCACACGGGCTTCCACGAACATTACCACAAGCCGACCGACGACACCCAGTACATCGATCCGGCCGGTATGCGGCTCGTTTCCCGACTGGCTTTTCTCACCACGCACGAACTGGCCAACGCCGAGCAACTTCCCGGGTTTCGCGCGGCGGTTTGCAAGGAGACGGTCAAAGCCCAGAAGCAGTTTCTGGCCGACGCACCCATCGGAAGCGACCGGCTGGGGATCCGCTGGAATACCGACGAAGCGGCCGACGACGGAGTGCGGGTGACGGCGATCATCGACGGTTCGCCGGCGGCCCGTGCGGCGATCCGGTCCGGTGATCGGGTCGTGCAAGTCGCCGACAAGTCGATCCACGGTAGCGACGACCTGAAGGCCGCTTTGTCCATGGCCGAGAACCCGGTCGCCGTGCGGATCCAACGACAAGGCGAAACGAACCCGCGGGAGTTGAATGTTCAACTTGTCGGCAATCCCATGCGGATCGGCATCTCCTGGCGGGTCGACGAGGCCGATCCGGGCAGCGTCGTGATCAGCGGCGTGGTGCCTCGCTCACCGGCCGCCCGGGCGGGCTTGAAAGCCGGCGACCGCATCTATCAGGTGGCCGGCGACGACTTCGACGACGATCGCCAATTCCTCCAGCGGATTACCACGGAGTCCGGCCCGATCCAACTACTGATTGAACGCCAAGGCCGGCAACAAGTGCTCATGCTACGGGTCGAGAAGGACCCGCCGAAACGCGAGGCGTGAAGGGTGGCCCCATGAAACTTGCCGAGTTGCTTCGCAAGAGTCGCAGTTATCGTCGCTTTCGCGAGGACCGAGCAATCGACGAGCCGACGCTGGTCGAACTCGTCGGACTGACCCGCCTCTGCCCGGCGGCGGCCAACCGGCAACCGCTGAAGTACGTGATCTCCTGGCAAGCGGAACAAAACGCCCGCGTGTTTGATACGCTTCGCTGGGCAGCCGCGCTGGAGGATTGGCCCGGACCGGCACCGGGGGAGCGACCGGCCGGCTACATCGTGATCCTCGGCGATACGCAAATTGCCGAGCAGTACAACCCCGACCCGGGCATCGTCGCCCAGTCGATGATGCTCGGCGCGGTGGCCAAGGGGTTGGGTGGATGTATGGTCGGATCGATCGACCGCCCCGCGCTGCGCCAGGCGCTGCACATTCCCGAGCGGTTCAAGATTCTTTTGGTGCTGGCCTTGGGCGAGCCGAATGAAACGGTCGTGCTCGACGACAGCCGCAGCCCCGATGACGTACCCTACTGGCGCGACGCCGAGGGCGTGCATCACGTACCCAAGCGACCGCTGGAAGAAATCTTGCTGCGGTTCTGATCGGTTGATCCGCGCGCGTCGCGGCGAAGAATCCTCGCGATGCACACACCCCACACCACGTACGCCGCCAGCAGCGGGTAGTACTCGATCGGCATCAGGCCGCGCTCGGCGACTGGCGAGCCGGTTTGTAGTTTCTGGCCGAGGAAGCTGGTCAGCGGATTGGCCACGAGAACGAAGAGCAGTATTTGCAGACGGATCGACGCGGTTCGGGCGATCACGTAATACGACGGAACGATCAGCAGGATGTACGAGTAGTTCTTCATCCGCGGCATCACCAGGACCAGGCTCAGGCACGTCAGGAAGAGCAGCAGTTGGCGTTGATCGGCGAACTTCTCGGTCCTCAATTTACGCCAGGCCAGCCACGAAGTCGCCGCCACGCCCGTGACCAGCACGATCCACGCGGCCCAGGCGGTTGCCGACGGCAGGGCCAGTCGCTCGGTCACGTCGCGCACGGCGGCCAGCGTGGCCGGATTGATCGCGCCCCGCTCGTCCAATGCCGAGGCATTCCGCCAGAAGTCGGCCAGCAATTGCGGTGTCGCCATGTACTGGACCGCCAGAACCGCCACGAAGATAGCCAGCGAACCGCCGAGCCAGGCCCAGCGACGGCGGATCGTGGAGAGGGGTAACAATACCAAGAACACAATCGGCGTGATCTTGAACAGGGCCACGGCCACGATCAGCCCGCAGAAGGGCAACGGCCGGTCGTCGAGGAAGCAGGCAAAGGCCGTCCAGAGCGCCAATTGCTCGAAGATCGAGATATTGCCCGCCACCAGATCGCAACCCACCGCCGAATGAAACGCCAGCAAGGCAAACAGCCAGAAGATCGGCCCGCGGTCTTCCCTCAAGAAATACCGCTGCCAGATCCATAGCAGTACGAGCGCCGCGGCGCACTTCAGCGCCAGAAACACATGGTAGGCGGTCGATGGCTGAAGCAACGTGAAGGGGCGAAAGACGTAAAGCGACAGCGGCGGATAGACGTAGTGCAGATCGACGTCGGCGGCCGGTGCGTCGTAGGGATTCGAGCCGGCTGCGTGGACCGTTGCGGCATGGTAGTAGATCTTGAAATCCCACTGGCGGCGGTCCGTATCCCAGGCGACCAACGCCACCAGCAACGCGGCCAGCAGCACCGTGGGCACGATAAACGCCCGCTCAAGCGACGGCTTGTCCACTTCGTCATGCTCCGTTTAGTGCTATACGCGCTGCTGGAGTTGGACGGACAGCCGCTCGAGTTGGCCTTTGAGGTCGGCCAGCAGCATCTGGGGGTCGGCCTCCGAGTGGGGTTGCCGATGAAGCGTGCCCCGGGGGAATCCGTGCCCCATATCCGGTAGGGCGGATGTTTGCAGATCGCGGAGTTGCCCTTCGAATCGGTCGAGCTTCTCCGCGGCGTGCCGGCCGTCGCGCCAGAAGCGTTCCAGATGCAGAATCAAGGCAAGCAACAGCGCGGCCTGGCCGACCAGGGCGATCGGCATCCCGGCGTCCCACAGTTCGTTACGCTCGGCGATGACCGACCATGCCAACAGAACGCCGCCGCAAACTGAGCCCATAACACCCAGGCCCAGGAATACTTGCCCCAGCAAACTCCTTCGCCCGGAGCGTGGCGTTGGTCGATCGTCGG
>JABMRP010000862.1 GCA_013202535.1 Planctomycetota bacterium | reverse complement strand
ATCTTCAGCAAGGCCTGCTGAACCCCTTCGCCGGAGACGTCCCGGGTGATGGACACGTTCTGGCTGGTCTTGCCGATCTTGTCGATCTCGTCGATGTAGAGGACCCCCCGCTGGGCAGCCTCGACGTCGAAATCGGCGGCGTGGAGCAATTTCAGCAGCAGGTTCTCGACGTCCTCCCCGACGTAACCCGCCTCGGTCAGCGTGGTCGCGTCGCCGATGGCAAACGGCACGTCGAGAAATCGGGCGAGCGTTTGGGCCAAAAGCGTCTTGCCGCAACCCGTGGGGCCGATCAGCATGATGTTCGACTTGTCGATCTCGACGTCGCTGTCGTCGGTTCCGGACATCAGCCGCTTGTAGTGATTGTGAACGGCAACACTGATGACCTTCTTGGCCCGATCCTGGCCGATCACGTACTCGTCCAGATGGCCGACGAGTTCGCGAGGCGTGGGCACTTTGGAGAAGAGCTGTCGACCGGTTCCCCGGCGGCGGCGTTCTTCATCAAGGATCGACTGGCAGAGGTCGATACACTCGCCACAGATATACACGTCGCCGGGTCCTTCGACCAGCGGTCCCACATCGCGAAAGCTCTTGCGACAAAAGGAGCAGAAGGCGTTCTTCTTCGTGGTGCCGCGGCGTCCGGAATTAAAATCCCTTCCTGAGGGCATACTCGATCCTTTCCACGTCGTGCGGTGCGATGCTATTCTTCCTACGGCTCATCCCGGGCCAATGTTTTCGGCCATCACGCCAGCGGCTATCCACGAGAACGTCAGAACCCCACCAGTCGCTCCCTTCGTCGCGGCCGGTATCATCCGTCCTAACCCGTTTCCTCGGTATCGTTTAACTCGTCTTGGATCTGCACCGCCAACGTAGTTCTTATTGTTCGGAATTCCTCGTCGCTAAGCTCACCCCGGGAGTGCATTTCACGGAATTTTGACATCAAATCGCTCGCTACCGGTTCACGTTGTACCGACTCGGTACGAAATACCCGGACCACGTACGCCCCGATGGCTCCCAGCAAGATAGCCACGGTGAGCCAGAGCACCAACTGCGTGAAGAAGTTCCCAAAGAAATCCGCCATCAACTCTTCGCCAGCCGTGTGAAAAGGTCCCTCTGACCTGAATGATATGCATATATGCTCCATTATGCGCATTCCGCAAAGCCCAGTCCACCGCTCCGTACGGAGTCCACTAGAATCCACTCCACAGAGGGGGTACTCCCGCGGATCACTTCCGCCCGTTGACAGCCCCCGGCAGCAGCCCTACCCTGGGGAGTTCAGTGGATTAGAGTAACCCGAAGCGTAAGCGAGGAAACTCGCTGGCCGTTTCTCGCTTACGCTTCGGGTTACTATTGGCATGGGGACTCAACGAGAGAGAGGACTGCGATGTCAAAAGGCGTGACATTACATCGGATCATCGATACGGGCGTGGTCGCGGTCATGCGGGCACCCAGCGGCGAAATGCTCTGCGACGTGGCCGAGGCGCTGCTCCAGGGGGGGGTCGAGGCGGTCGAGATCACCTTCACCGTGCCTGGGGCCCATAAGGTACTCGAACAGGTCGCCGATCGGCTGGGAGACAAGATCCTTCTGGGGGCGGGCACGGTCTTGGACCCGGAGACCGCCCGAACCGCCCTGCTGGCCGGCGCCGAGTTTGTCGTTTCGCCCACGACCAATCTCGACGTGATTCGCCTCTGCCGTCGTTACGACAAGGCGGTCATGCCCGGCGCGCTGACTCCCACCGAGGTGCTGACCGCCTGGGAAGCGGGAGCTGACATCGTCAAGGTCTTTCCCTCGGATATTACCGGTCCACGTTACCTCAAGGACCTTCACGGTCCGCTCCCCCAGATCCGGCTGATGCCCACCGGGGGGGTAACTTTGGAGACGGCGGCCGATTTTCTCCGCGCGGGAGCCTGTGCGTTGGGCATCGGCGGTTCGCTGGTCGAGAGCAAGGCCGTGGCCTCCGGCGACATGGCCCGCATCGAGTCGCTGGCTCGACAGTACATCGAGATCGTCAAGCAGACGCGCGGCAAGTAGACGGCCTAGCCTCCTAATCGCCCTATTCCACCTATTTCCCGCCTCCGGTATTTCCGTTTCAAGTCGCACGATCCTCACCGCCGATACGACGATGGTGGGGGGTGTTCGTTGGCGCGCTGCGCGGACGGGCAGCCGTTGGGTGATTCCAATAGGTTGGGGAATCGAGGAGTGGCACAATGTGCTTGGCACCGGTCGTTTACGTTGCTCTGGGGATGTCGCTGGTGGGGGCCGATCCGCTCCCTGCATCGCCCGACGCATGGTTGCCCGCCCCCATCGCCACCAGACAAACGCATTTCGCCATCCCCTTTCGCATCGAGGCGCCGGGAACTCGCCCTCGCACGGCCAGCCAGGTCCAACTCCACGTGAGCAACGATCGAGGGGCGACTTGGACACACTATAGCAACGCCGATCCGAAGCAGGGACACTTCGTTTTCCGCGCCGGTGGTGAAGGGGAATACCTCTTTCTGGTCCGCACGCTGGACCATGCGGGTCAACCTCATCCACCCGGTCCGCGACGCCCGGAAATGCGGGTGGTCGTCGACCGAACTCCACCGGAGTTGCAGTTGGAGGCCTGGCAGGCTTCCGGCGGACGCATTACCGCCCAATGGCGAATCCACGAGCGGTTGCTCGACGAGGACAGCCTCCAGATTCAGTATCAAACGCGCTCCGGCCAGCGGCAAACGGTCGCCGTCGACCGGCAAGCGATGGTCCGCTCGGGCTCGCTACTCACCGGCCAGGTAAGTTGGTGGCCGGCCGATGCACCGGAGCGTATCGAGATCCGGGCGCAGGTGTCCGACAAAGCGGGTAACCCGCAGGTGAGTCACGCCCAGGTGGATACGAGAATGCCGTCAACCGTACGCCAGACGGCCAACGCCGTACGCCAGACGGCCAACGCCGGGCGCCAGACGGCCAACGCCGGGCGCGGGCAATGGCAGGCGGCCGAACCGCGCGCTCGAAGCCATCCGTCGGGAGTCACGACCGCGCCGGGGTATGCCGACACGCCCCGGCAATCGCCTTCCCAAGAACCCGTCGGGCCGTATCCCCAGACGGCCGTCGCGTCGGGCGTCAACCAATCGCCCAACTACCAGTATCCCCGAACCGTAACACCCGACGGTCAGGGCGGCAGCGGGTACAGGCTGGCGACGACCGTACCGGCCAATCCGCCGATTGGAAACCGGTATGTCATGCCCAACGAGTCGGCCGCGGGTGCCCAGGCGGCCAACACCGCGCCGCCGTTGCGGATGGTCCGTTCTCGGTTGGTCGACGTCGAGTACGCGATCGAACCAAATTCCATTGGCGACATCCGCCAGGTCGAACTCTGGGGCACGCGCGACGACGGTCGCACCTGGGAAAGCTACGCGCTGGACAATGACCGGCGCAGTCCGATCGTCGCCCACGTGAACGGGGAAGGCGTTTATGGGTTTCGCGTCGTCGTCCAGGGCCGTAGCGACACGGAAAACCGGTCACCCCAGCCGGGCGATCCACCGCAAGCACGGGTCGGCGTCGATCTGACCGATCCGGTCGCGAAGCTCACTTCCATCCAGCAGCAGGGTGATCGACTGGTCGTCTGCTGGGATGCCGCCGACTGGAAGCTGGCCGAGGGGCCGATCGATCTGGCCTATAGTCCCTACTCCAGCGGACCGTGGACGCCGATCGCCTCGAAGCTGGACAACACGGGCAGTTATGCCTGGCAGCTTCCCGCGAATGTTTCCCAGCGGATTTATCTGCGCGTGGAAGTGCGCGACGAAGCGGGCAACGCGACGGTGTTCGAGCGGGCCAAGCCGATCGCACTCGACACGGCGGCCATCGGCAATTCCAGCCGTGCGGATTCCGCGGAGAGACCGGCTCCGCGTCGCTATTTCTTGCGATAAGCCGCATCACATTCTCGCCGAGCCCCCCTGCCCTGCCCTCTTCGCTGGCCGGGGGAAACTGGTATACTGAGGCGATTGACCGTTTAACCGTCTCGATGGTTTTCCGCCCATGGCCAAGAAAACACTCCATGCCCTGGACTTTCTCGCCAAGCCGGACAAGTATCCGGTGCGGCCGGTCTGCGTCGTTTTCGGCGACGATCCGTTTCTCCGGCGGCAAGTGATCGGCGTTTTGCGGCAAACCGTGCTGGGAGGCGAAGACGCCGAGTTCTCGCTAACGGTATTCGAGGGCCGGTCGGCCGAGATGAAAGACGTGTTGGGCGATCTGGCCACGCTGGCCATGTTCGGGGGCGGTCAACGGCTCGTGCTGGTCGAGGACGCCGACGATTTCGTCAGCCGGAATCGGCCAACTTTGGAGGATTACGTGGCCGCGCCTTGTTCCAGCGGCGTGCTGGTGCTGGAGGTGCGGTCCTGGCCCTCCAACACCCGGCTCTATAAGGCGGTGGCCGGCGACGGATTGACCGTGGACTGCAACGCCCCGCCAGCCGCGAGGCTTGGCCGATGGCTCGGCTCCTGGGCACGGCAACGCCACAACACGACGCTCGATCCGGCGGCCGTCGAGATGCTGCTGGAGATGGTGGGCCCCGAGTTGGGGCTGCTCGACCAGGAACTGGCCAAGCTGGCGCTGACGGCCGAAAAGGGGCAGGCAGTCGGGGTCGAGCAAGTCGGCAAGATGGTCGGTGGATGGCGGGCCAAGACTACCTGGGAGATGCTCGACCGCATCCTCGAAGGTAAGGCCCCGGCCGCCCTGGAACAACTCGACCGATTGCTCGCCGCCGGTGAGAGCCCGATCGGAATCCTCGGGCAAATCTCCGCCACGCTCCGCCGGCTGGCCGCCGCCACGCGGTTGATCGTGCAGGCCGAAGCGGCGGGGCGCCGTATCGCCCTTCGCCAGGCCCTGGAGCAGGCCGGTGTCCGATCGTTCCTACTAAAGAAGACCGAGGGGCAGTTGCGTCAAATCGGCCGCCATCGCGCCGGCCATCTCTACGACTGGCTGTTGAAAACCGACCTCGATCTCAAAGGCGGCAGTGCCTTGCCCCCGCGCATGGTGCTGGAAACCCTCATCCTCCGCCTCGCCGCCCCCGAGTTGCGACAACCGTCCTCGGCCGGGTAGAAGCCAGCTCGTTGAACGCCCAGCCGAAGGCGCCGGCGCATCCGTCTGAAACGCATCTGGTTTCCGCTGTCGGAATGAGCCGTTTCTTTCCTCTTCTTTCCTACTTCTTGCGAACCGCCTTCCCTTCCAAGTGATAGCCGACTTTGCCGCCCGCATCTTTGAAGATTACCGACCAGTTGAACGTAGTCTCATCGGAAAAGCGGATTGTGATCACCCCCGTAGCGCCTCCTCCAGGCTTACAAATGAAAGTGAACGTCTGGCTACTCTCGTCCCACGTTCCGGTCGACTCAAGAACCCCCTCCGAGAAGAAGAACCAATAGCGATAGGCCTTTCTGTTCGAATCATACGTATACATCGCAGTGCTGATCGGCTTCCCTTTGTCGTCGAAAGCCTTGTCTTCGACGAATCGACCGCCGAGAACCAGTTCCCTTCGATGGGTGCTGGTCGAGCGGGTCTCTTCAGGTATTTTGCCGATGCTCTCGACTTCCCAAGTGCCAAGCAATCTCTCCAGGGCTTTCATTTCAGGCGGCGGGGCACTGGATTCTTGGCCGATGGCCTCGCTGCTCATCAGAAAGGCCGTAACCAAAACCGCAAACGCGGGAGGCAAACATTTCATCGTGGTCTCCTTGTTACACGGATCACGGGCAAACAACACGACTCGACTCTGCCAGTAACGGTGCGAAAGCCATCATTGGCGGCTCCTGGAAATCGTTCATGGTGATACACTCCAGAGGGCCAGGCGACATCCAGGACAGTATATCACGCCCCCGATGCCACGCGAGCAGCGAGTTGCGAGCTAGGAAACGCCGGATTCGGACGCAGGGAGGGCAGGGAATAATGCCTGTCCTTTCTTGCTCCGGCAAGCAGGATGCTTGCCCCATTCTCTTTGGCTTTGGCAAAACACTAGCCTGTTCCCGCGATTCTGCCTTGAAACGGACGGGCGATTCGGCTAAGATTCGCCCCCTCTATCGTGGGATTCCTCCTCTATCATGTCGCTCAACCCGTGCGCCAGACCAAATTTCTAATACTGCTGCTCTGCACAACCTCGGTCCTCGGATCGGGTTGCGCTCCGCTGCGCGGGCTTGCTGGTGGGAATTCCACCACACCGGCACAAGACATCACGCAGTCAGCGCAGACAAGCCAGGCCGCGCCGGATGCCCATACTGTGACACCTCCGGAAACCCAAACGGGGCCCGAGGCAAACGACTCGGACATGCGGGCGGTGATGGACGAGCTGCGGACTCTGGCCGACGAGGAGCCGGAAACCCACGCCCGGCTGATGGAGTATCTCAAGGGAACGGACCCGGCCATCTGGCCAAGTGCCGTTCCCTATTTTCGGACCATCCTGGCCAGCCAGCGGCAAGCGGAATCGGGCAACTCCCCGGCCGGTCTGGACGCCGGCCAAGCAGGCACCACGGCGAATTTTCCCAGCCAAACCCCCGAGGTACCTCGTCGGGAGACGGTGCCAACGGAAACGATCTCGCTAGCCGAGACGCCGAGTCCTGCCAGTGGCGCCGCGGTTTTTCCCCGGAGCAGCCCGCCCAGTGGAGCCGCTCAAGGCAGCTCCCCGCCGGAATCGACTTCCGCCGTGGCCGCGGCCCCACTACCGGTCCACGCCTCGCCATACCCGGCCAAGTCTTCTCCTCCGGGGGCCGACGATTGGCAGAGCCGGTTGTCGGCGGCCATCGAGATGCTGGAAGCAGAACTGGCCGACGAGCCGGACACCGACCAGAGGACCCAGCGGCAGGCACAGCTCCGCTTGCTCTATCTGGCGGCCGGGCGACGCGACGACGCGATGAAACCGATCCCGTACGTCGACGCCAATATCCAGTACTTCTGGTCACGTGAATGTTACGGGCTGGCTACCTGGATGGACGCCGGGCGCGAGCCGGATGAAGCGGAACGGGCCCGACAAGCCAGGGCCCTGCTTCAGGAGGCCGTGGCCAAGCTGAGCCAATCGGCTCCGCTGGTGGTCCACAATCTGACCTTCTGCCGCACGGTGACCGGCTACGGCAGCGTCACACCGCTGGAAAAGACCGAATTCTCGCCAGGGCAGGAGATTCGGCTCTACGCCGAAGTCGAGAACTTCTCTTCCAAGACCACGGAGAAGGGTTACCACACGGCTCTGCAGAGCAGCTACAAGATTCTCGATTCCCAGGGCCGGCTGATCGACCAACACGATTTCGGGCCGGTCGCGGAGCATTGTCGCAACATGCGGCGCGATTTCTTTACCAACTATCGCTTTGCTCTTCCCTCGAGCGTATTTGCCGGCCAGTACCATTTGAAGCTAACGATTGTCGATCTCAACAGCAATCGAACGGGCCAGTCGACAATCAAATTCACGGTACGGAAGCCATCTATTTAGCCCGGACTGCTCATCTTAGCCCGGGCTGATCGTGAATGCGGCACGGCCGTGTCTGCCGTGCGGAAGTCCTTTCGCCGGGCGGGTTTCCCATCCGTGCATTCTCCCCCGCGACGGGTTGAGAATCCATCCCACGGGCTCCCCACCCTCCGTTCAATGACCCCGGACAGCTAGCCGGCATTATTCATGCTCTCGGGAGTCGCACGACACACTGTCGTAGCTACGTTCGCCAGAACGTGGTCGTAACGCTTTGATACGCCCCACGTTCTGGCGAACGTAGCTACAAACCCATGAACAATCCGAACGGGCACTTTCTGGTTATCCAGGAAAACTACGTTGCCTGTGGTGGTTACGCTGTCTTTCGGGCTTGGCCTGTTTTTTCTTGATCCCTGGCACCCAATAGGGCGATACGATCGATACAGCCCGGAAAAACCGGTCGCCGTGTCGTTTCGGCAAGATCCGAACGACCGGGGCAGGCACGAGCCGTACGCTGGCATCGGATCGCAGAGGAAAGTCGGATTTTCAGGGAGATAACGGATGATGGCCAAGCTGACCGCGGTTGGAATTGCGCTGGCAGTGCTCGCGTGCGCACATTCCGGTGAAGCTCAGTACTACCAGTTCGGACAACTGGCATACTCGCAGCCCTACCAGACACAGCAAGCGGGATATCCGTCGGCGGCGGGATATCCGGGCGGACAGAGTCAACCGTACATCATGCAGGCTTCGTGGCCACAGACGGTACCCCGGGCGGGTCTCGACTACGACGCTGGCTCCCAAGGCCGCCAATCGGCCGCCCTTCCGCAGAAATGCCGGCGGCCGGATCGAGCCTTGTTCGGCGAGTTTCTCTACATGCGTCCGCGTAACGCGGAGGTGGCTTTTGCCGTTCCGATCAACGGGGCGATCGCACCGCCCGCGGGGGCCCAGCCCATTCAGGTGGGTGAGACGGCCGTGGTGGATATCGACTACAGCCCCGGTTTTCGCGTCGGCTTTCGTCGCTCGATGGACGAATGGGCGAGTGTCGGCATTGCCTATACTCACTTTGAAAGCTCGTCCACGTATGAAACCACCGAGTCGCGGCCGAACATTGTGTTGCGGTCGTTGGTGACCCACCCGGGTGCCCAGGCCGCGCCGACCGACTATCTCAGTGCCAGTGGTCGGTTCGATTTCGACATGGATTTGGCCGACGTCGACTACCGATGCGTGATCGCACACGGTGACCGTTTCGTGGTGGATTGCCTGCTCGGTCTGCGCTACGCACACCTTGAGCAGACGTTCAGTTCCACGTTCGGCGGCAACGGCGTCGAGGTCGTCAACAGCAATGTCCTCTTCGACGGCGGCGGTCTCCGCGTGGGGATCATCGGCGAGCGACACGCGTGCAATTCCGGATTCCTGGTCTTCGGCCGTGGATTCGTCAGTCTGCTGGCCGGCGAGTTCCGGGGGACGTACCTGATGGGAACGGGTGTCGAT
>JABMRP010000861.1 GCA_013202535.1 Planctomycetota bacterium | reverse complement strand
TAATACTTGCAGTAAGCGAACAACACCCGCGTGCCGTCGTGCGATAGGTCGGGCCGAAGCACGCTGCCCGGCTCGAAATCTTCGGTCAGACATCGCAGCCGCGGACTGTCCGACTTGAAATCCTCCAGCACACACAACCCGCCGCCGGGCCGCGACCACCAGCCGTAGTATTGGTCGGACATGTGCGTAAACGTGCCCGGCACTCGCTTGACAAATAGCAGGTCGTCGAAATCCAACAGCGGGTTGGCCAGGGCCATTCGCCGCACGATCCACCGGGCTTCGAGATACAGCTTCCGGCGGGTTTCCGTCAGCGGATTCGTCAGCAGCCTGACAGAGATGTGCTTAAAGTCGCGCACATAGTCCTCGACGTTCACACCTCGGACGGTCAAATCAGCACCCAGCGCCAAGCCGTGCTCGATCACCTCTTCCACTCGATACGCGGCGTCGGGCATTTCCGGCGAACTTGCATCGGCGGTGGCGGTCGGCGGCAGATTATTGCGCGACCACTGACTCGCGCTCGACTGATCGGCCGGTCGTCCGATGGCTACGTTCTTCTCGCTGCCCGTGCGATAAACCTCGACCTCGTCGAGATGGAAGTATTGCGGCCCGGGCAATTGCACGCGGACGAATCGGGCCGTCTCGCCCGCGGCGGAAACCACCAGCGGCTTGTCGTCGGTCCGGCCGAGGAAACTCGACCCGTCGTGCCGATAGTACACGGTCCACGTCTTGCCGTCGCCGGAGAGCAGCACGATCAGGCGCGCCGCCCGATCCTCGACCTTCCCGTCACACCGGTTGTAGATCACCACGCGATCCAGCGGCACCGCCGAGCCCAGATCGACCTGCCACCAGGGCTTGGCGTCCTGACTCGTATGAAACCCATAGGTCCCGTCCTTCACGCCGTCGTTCCCCCCGGCCGCATCCTGCCGCGTGGTCATCGCCGCAACAGCCGCCGCGGGCCGCGATCGGGGCGTCTTCGGCAGCCATCGCACCTGTTCCTGCCGCAGCCAATCGGCCTCGATCTGCCGGGTGCTAATGACCGGGCGTGCGTCGTCTGGCGTTTCTCCGCGAGCCATCGACCCGACGGCAACGCTCAGCAAGAGCGACACTCCCAGCAGGCCGATACGAGCGAATGTCCACGGCATGGCGAGGCTCCTCAGGATTGACGTAAGTGCGCGGGTACGGAAGTCCTACGCCGATCATACATTAGGGCCCGCCAGAAGGCAACACCGCGGCACTCGTTCCTGATACGTCCAGAATGTCAATCAGGCGCGCGCCGATCCGTGGATTGCCATTCCGATCCGCCTTGCCCGGTCTTTCGGGCCAGCTCGTAACTCTCCTTCACCTTCTGTTGCGCGCCTCTGATCCGTCGGGCGACCATCTTGCTTTCGATCGCTTCGTCTTCTTTCATGCCGATTCCTTCGAGTATTCCCCGTATCCATTCGCCGCTGAAGACGCGCATCAAGTCGTCGTCCAGGGAAGCGTGGAACTCTAGCCGCGTGGCAAAACGCATCGATGCCGCAAATCGTTCGACCCGCCTGTCCATGGAAGCGAGCGGATGGTGCTCTCGAAAAAAGATCGAGATACTTCGGTCGGTATCCCGATCTTGGGCCGCTTCCTGTTCCCCATCGGCAATGGCATCCGATCGGGCGAGCAAGACGGTTGCCGAGTCCATGTGATCGAACTGGCGATCGATCGTCGGTCCGTCTAGCCACTCGTGGACCGTCCGATACGAAACCGAACTCCGTTGCAGCATTTCTTCGAGTTCGACCATCTGGTCCGGGAAATGCGCCATCACGATGACCAACCGATCGAGAGCGATGCGATCGCGCAATTGCTTCTCTATCCCCGCCATCGCCGCGCTTTGTGACATCCAGACCGTGTCCGCCCGTTCCACGCTCGGGCGTCTTCCAAAGAATCGGCCTATGAAGGACATAACAAAACCCTTACTTTCGTTCCGAACAAGACGATACTTCCATCCGGTGCGACGTTGGTGGAATGGAGGGGCAGGAAACAACCGAGCTTCACAACGCCGGGCACAAGTGCCGGGGCTAAACGTCCCCTATTCCTCCCGTATCTCAATATCCTTGAACATCACCAGCATTTCATTGCCGCCGTGCAATTGCAGGGCGATGTGGCCCTTGGTGCGGCCGGGGTCGTCGGTCAACTCGGCGGTCTTTATGCCGTTGACGTGGACCGTGACGTTGCGACCCTTGGC
>JABMRP010000860.1 GCA_013202535.1 Planctomycetota bacterium | reverse complement strand
GAACCGGTCCGGCGTGAGGTGATACCAGCGACGCCCGGGTTTGGAGGGGGCGGAATCGGTCATGGTCGTGCCTGGCGGTGATGGAAGGCGAGAGCCCATCGTACAAGAATTCTAACGTTTCCCCGGCCGGGGGTAAACGCGGGCACGCTTGGCCCAGGCTTCCCACTGGGCGGCTAGCTCTTCGACGCGTTCGGGATGCGTCGCGGCCAGGTTGTTCGTCTCGGTGCGATCCGCCGCCAGATTGTAGAGTTCCCAGGGCTTTCCCGAAAGGGCGACCAGTTTCCAATCGCCGGAGCGAACGGCCCGATTGCCTTCGTGTTCCCAGAAAAGCGAGCGGGGATCGAGCGGCCTGCCGTCGAGCGCCGGCAGCAGACTGGTCCCTTCGGCGGGCGTGATTGGATTTCCGCCGATTTGCTCGGGGTACTTCGCTGCGGCGACGTCGGCGCACGTGGCCATGATGTCGACGATATGGGCCGGCTGGCGGCGAAACGTGCCCGGCGACTTGATCCTCGCCGGCCAGTGCATGATCAGCGGCGCGGCGATGCCGCCCTCGTGGTTGTAGCGTTTGTACATGCGAAACGGCGTGTTGCTCACGTTGGCCCAACCCTGGCCGTAGCTCGAAGTCCAACCGCCGGCCCGTTGCCACTGCTCGTAGTTGGCCGCCCGGGCCGTCTCATGGCGCAGCCCGAAGGTGCCGATTTCCGACGAACCGCCGTTGTCGGAAAGGAAGAAGATCAGCGTGTTGTCCAACTGCCCACGGTCCTTGAGAAACGCGACCAGCCGGCCGATGTTCTGATCGAGCCGGTCGACGATCGCCGCGTAGACGGCCATGCGGAAATCCATCTCGTCTTTCTGTTCCGCAGTCAGTGAATCCCACGCGGGCGAATCCTGGGGCGAAAGAACCCAAGAGCCTTCGAGCAGCCCCGACTTCCGCATCCGCTGGAATCGCTCGCTGCGCATCACGTCCCAACCGCGCCGATACCGACCGCGATACTTGGCGATGTCTTCTTTGTGGGCGTGCAGCGGGAAATGGGGCGCGTTATATGCCACGTACATGAAGAAGGGCGCGTCGCCTTCCAGCGCCTCGCCCATGAACTCCAGCGCGTAGTCGGTAAAGACGTCGGTCGTGTACCAGACACGATCGGGGTGCAGGTGATTGACCGGCCGCTCCGTTGGTGGCATGAGCATCTGGTCGTCGAGATAGATCTCGGTCCGCTTGATGACCGTGAAATAGCTGTCGATATATCCTCGTGTGCCGTAAAACCGATCGAACCCCCGGCCCGTGGGCGAGCACTCGTCGAGCCAGCCGAGATGCCATTTGCCGGCCATCATCGTCCGATAGCCGGCCGACTTGAGCACCTCGGCAATCGTCACGCAGCGGTCGTTGAGATGCCCGATATACCCGGGCGCGCCCGCCGGCCGCGTCATGTGTCCGACACCCGCCTGATGCGAGTAGAGCCCGCTCATCAGCGATGCCCGCGAGGGACAACACCGCGACGTATTGTAGAACTGCGTAAACCGCACCCCGCCTTTGGCCAGCCCGTCGAGATGGGGCGTTTCGATCTCGCTACCATAGCAGCCGATATCGGAGTAGCCCATGTCGTCGGCCATGATTAAAACGAGGTTGGGGCGATCGCTTGACTTGGCGTTAACGGATTGCGTATAAACTACTTGTGCAACGAGTGCTGCGACGACCATTGTGGTCCGTGCAGTAATCCTGTGTAGCAAACAACGCGGGAACGACCGGCGGCAACCGGCCTGCGTTAAGGCAAGGTACTGAGACATGATGATCCCTCTCATTCAATTCGTGCGTGCGATGCGCGATTTTCTCTCGCCCACAGTCGCACTACTTCTGCGTAAAAAGACCAAGGGGCCGCGGGCGGCAACCCGTACATCGGCCCCTTGGCGGCAAGGAACCGAAACCGGTTCCGTCTCCAGTATCCCCTCTCACGATTTCCAGGTCAATTCCCAGTCTTTGCGCGTCTGTCCCGCCGCTCTTTGTTCCGGTGGGTACCTACTCGCAACTCTTTCATGTTTTCCGCGGAAGGAGAGCTGCAGGGTGAAAACGTTTCGCAACATCGCCAGGCTCTTGGGGATGGCCGTTCGGGCGTCCTCGCGGCCTTCGTATTCCAAAGAAACATAACCGCGGTACTTGTGCTTGCGCAAGATTTCGGCAATTCGTTCGTAATCGAGGTCAAGTGTGTACCAGGTGCCTCCGCCGAAATAGGTTTTCGCCTGAACGAAGACGGTCTTCGGCGCAATCTTCTCCAACCTCTGGTACGGGTCTTCCAAAAAGTCGCCCGTGTCCATGGTGGTGCCAATGATAACATCGCGCCCCC
Source organism: Planctomycetota bacterium (assembly GCA_013202535.1). GTDB lineage: Bacteria > Planctomycetota > Planctomycetia > Pirellulales > Thermoguttaceae > JABMRP01. The sequence continues at coordinate 4,818 of JABMRP010000860.1, read as the reverse complement.
ACGGTAAGGGCGGTTCAATGCTCCAGAACCCGCCGTCGGCACACGGACGTGGGCTCAAGGTTCAACGGCGTTAACCCGTGCCCCGATCCATCGGCGCCGCAGGCCCCATTCCACCGTGAGCAGGGCGAGCAGCAAGCCCATCACCCACCACCGGTCCCAGAACGCCCGCCGGCCATATTCGATGATGCGGCTGCCGCGACGGTCGACCTCCACCGACCAGGCCTCGGCGTCGTCTTCCAGAAACCGGCCGCCTCCGATCTGGGCCAGTTCCGCCATCAGGTCGCGATTGGCCGCCATCGAGGCGTATTCCCGGTTGTCCGGGACCACGTTGACGAGGGCACGCGCGAAGAGCGGATCCAGACCGGGACGCGGCATCCGCGCGGTGAAGGTCCACTGCCCCTCGGTCTCCATCGGGACCTCCGCATGCCAGGTGCGGGTCACTTCGTCGCGGATCAACTCCACGGGCGCCGGTTCCTCTCCCGGCAACCCCCGCTTCAGGGTAATGGCCGCATCGGGATGACTGGGAGGAAACGGGATCCGCACCTTCACCGATTCGCCGGGCGTCGCGACGCCGCGGTCCAAACGCACCCGCAATTCACCGCTCTTGCGGCGGATGCGGTCGGCGGCCAGCCAGCGCACGGCCTGGTTCCAGAAACGCCGGTAGTACAGGTTCTCGTCCTCCGGCGTGCCGAACTTGGTGTGGAACTGGCTGCCCCAACTCTGAGTGGTGTCGGAGGTGAAGGCCATCGTGCGCCCGCGGCCGATCTGCTGCACGGCGAAGACCACCAGCGGGCCGTAGTCGTTCGACTTCTCGGCATTAAAGGCCAGCAGCCGGGCGCCCGGCTTGGCCCGGTTCACCTTGTTCTGCCCGGAAAAACCCGGGAACCGCTCCCGCCAGATCCGCGCGGTCTCTTCCCGGGTGGCGCCGAGGGCCATCACCGGGTGGTCCATCATCTCTTCGGGAACCTCCAGGGTGATGCCTCTATAATTGAATCCCTCGTTGCCGTAGCAGTCCACCGGCATGAGCTTGTCGATCACGGTCTCGTCATAGTGCCCCGCCCCGAAGGCGGTGGTGCCGCCCACCATCACGAACCCCCCGCCGTGCTCCTCCACCAGGGCCACGGTGAGGTCGAGCTGTTCCGGGGTAAAGGCTTCCTTGAAGATGTCGCTGTTGATCACCACGTCGTAGGTCAGCATGTCTTCGAGCGTCCGCGGGTAGCCCTTGACCGGGTGGGCGATGTTGTAGACCTTGCGTCCGTCGGCATCGATGGAGAACGGGATCTTACGGGAGGCCTCGAAGGATCTGGACTGGGGAAAGAAGAAGCTCGTGACCTCGATGTCGGGGTCGGCCTCCAGGGCGTTTTCCAGGTGGTGCCCCGCCCGGGGCGTTCCCTCCATGTAGATAACCCGGATCTTACGGTCGAGCACCTCCGCCCCGACCACGCCCGCGTTGTTGTCGTCGAGCCGCTCGCCCTCTTCCGGGCGCACCTCCACCCGGTAGCGGTGAAACCCGGTGAAGGGGGTGTCGAACGTGCGTTCGAAAGGCCCGGCGTCCTTTTCGACGGCCTCGAAGGACTCGTGCACCACGCGCCCTTCGCATTGCACCCGCAGCAGGACCTTTCGCCCGACAAATCCGGGGGCGTGCAGGGTCCCCGTCAACCGGACCCGGGGCTCGTACAGCGATTCCTGGCTGGCAGCGAGGTCGGACAGCCGCAGATCCGTGGCCTCCTCCGGTGTTCCCACCAGGCGGGTGTAGAGGGGGATTTTTGCCTGCCGGTAGAGGCGCGCCGCCCGACGGGCCGCGTCCGGGTCGAGCGTCTGCCCGTCGCTCACCAGGATCACCGCGCCCAGGTCGCGGGTGCGCTCGTCGCCCAGCACGGTCTCCAGGGCCTTGCCAATGTCGGACGCGCGGCCCGTCGCGGTGAGGACCTCGGGCCCGCTCGCCGGTTGGGCGTCGCCGGCAAAGCGGTACCAGCGCAGGCGAACGCCGTCCCCGGCCAGCACCCGCAAGGCCCCGGCGCTTTCCTTCAGTTGTTCCAGCCGAGGGGCGGCACCGGGTGCGTCGCGCAGGGTCATGCTCGCCGAGTCGTCCAGCACCACGGCCACGTCCAAGGGTTCCCGGAACTCACGGCGCTGCACGCGATGCGGATTGAGCAGGATCGTCAGCAGGATCGCCAGCGCCGCGCCGCGCAACGCCAGCCAGAGCAGCCGCCGGCCGGCCCGGGGACCGTGCTGTGCCCGCAGGGTGCGCCATGCCAACGCGAGAAAGAGCATGAGGACGCCGATGGCGATCCAGTTCCAGGTGGTGAAAGGGGTCCATTCCATGATGCTCACTCGTAAGAAATCGATCGCAGGTAGTCGTCCACCAACCGTTCGTAACCCGGGGGACGGGCACCGCTTTCATAGGTTTTAGTTTCCAACTGGGCCGCGAGTTCCCGCAGGGCCTGGGCCAGTGCTTCGGCGCTCCGCGCGCCCAGTCGGCCGCTCGATTCGCCGTCCCCGCCGGCCAGGGCTTCGGCCGTGTCGTCCTGGAGCCCGGCCGCCCGATCGAGCTCCTCGGCGGCCGCCCTTGGGTCGCCGCGGCGCTGGGCCGAGGCCGGCATGCCGCGCGCCCGGCTTGCCGCCGAACGCGCATCTTGCGCCAGCGATTGCTGCTGGTCCGCGCGCTCGCCGTCCTCGCCGGAAGCCTGGTTCAGGGCCTGCTGTTCGGCCAGTTGGCGCCGCACCTCAGCCATCAGTTCGCGCATCGCTTCCCGCTCTTTCTCTCCGTCCGCCTGCTCGCTTTCCGAAGTGGAACTCCCGCCGCGGGGAGGCCGCAGAGTAAAGCTCATCGCGCCCTCCTCGCCCTCAAGCGGTGGTAACTCGCCCTTCACGTCCTCAAGCAACTTGGCGGCGTCGATCAGAAACCCCAGAGCGGCCTCTTCCGGGGGAATCGCGTCAGCCGGCCCAAAGGTATCGAGCACCCGTGCGGCCGATTCCATCGACAATCGCGCCTCACGCAAGGCCGTTGCCAGGTCCGCCGTGAGACCACCTCCCGAGGCCGCCGCTTGCTCTATCATGCCGGTATACTCCGCGTTCTGTCGCTGGTCGTGCGCCAGGGCCTCCCCCTCGCTGTCCGGCGCGTCGTCGGGCAGCGCCATCGTCGAACGGAGAATCTCCATCTGCAGTTCCAACGGGTTGATCGGTGGTTGGCCGCCGCCTCCGCCTCCGCCCCCGTCGCCCCCGGCATCATCGGACTGCGGCAGGGGCACTTCGAGAAATACAACTTCCGAGCGGCCCACCCCCGGTCCGTCCAGCATGTTGGTGTCCTCTGCCTCGGCGTGTACCGCGACAATATCAAACGGTCCCAGGTCGAAAGGCGCCAGATCCAGCAGTTCCGCGCCGGACCAGGTGCGGCCCGTGTCCGTGGGCAGCACGATCTCTCGGCTCGCGTGGGGTTGGCCCGGTTTTCGGTAGACGAGCCGGACTTCAGCCAGGCGGACATCGTCCACCGCGATTAAGTCGAAACGCACCGACTCGTTCCCAACGCGGATCACCTCGCCCCCGTTGTGACCGTGGATGCGGACCTCCGGCGGGGCGTCTGAAAGGACGTTGATGCGCCACGGTTCGTCGTTGCGCACGCAATCGCCGTGCCCGCCCTCGATCACGAGTCGGTACACGATATCCTCCGGGTCGGAAAGATCCCAGTCGGCTTCCCATACCAAGGGATCGGACGGGTCGGGGCGGAAGACCGGTAGATCGGGCTTTTCGGCGGCAGGGTCCTCGGCATCTGGGTCCTCGGCGCCGATGAGTACCCCGTAGGGGCCGCGCACAAGCGTCGCGCGCTCTTCGTCGGTCACCCGTTCCTCTTTGCGGGGGCGCGCGCTGCGCTGGACCGCGATCGAGATTGCGGGCGCCTTGAGGCGCAGGCGATAGCGCAACCGGCTGCCGCGAAACGCCGAAAAGGAGGGCTCGGTCTCGGTGCCCACCGTGTGAGCGGCATAGCCGGGCGGGGTTACGGCGATCTCGAAGGCCTCGATGCGGGGCAGGAAATAGGGTTCGACGCGCAGCGGTTCGGACTGCCCGTCTCCTCCACGGACTACGAAGTCGGCCGGGCCGTCGAGCCCGTCCACCATCAGTCGCACCAGGCCCTGCTCGTCGGGCGCAGCTTCGGCCAGCGGCTCCGGCGAGCCCTGCCGGTACAGGGTCACCTTCTCGACCGGCACGCCCGACACCCGCGCGGTCAAGGTGAAGGCCCTCCCTTCGGCCAACGCACCCGTCGGCCCTTCCAGGGCCAGGGAGGTATACGGCGATGCATGCCAGGGGAACAGCATGCGGACCAGGCCCTGTCCGCCCTGCAGGGCCACCAGCGCCGTCAGCGCTGCCGCAGCCGCGACGGTCAGCCAGACGGGCGCCCGTAGCAGGCCCCGGAACGTCGGCGGAGCCACCCGGATCGCCTCGGCGGCCCGGAGGTCGAGACGAGCGACCAAGAGTCGGGCAAGCGCTTCGCGGTCGGCGGTCTGGCGCACGGCCGGATCGATGGCGGTGGCCACGACCGGGGCCGTTTCCCCCGCATCCGCCTCCACCCGGTGGGCCAGCGCCGACGCATCGGGGCAGGCCGGTCCGGCGGCACGGCAGGCCGCCCACGCCGCGAGGGCAAGTCCCGCGATCCATCCCGACCACCGCGCCGGGCCCGAGAACATCCACATCCGGTCGAGAAGGGCCGCCACGGCCATCACCAGGGCAACCGTTGAGAAGAACGCGAGCCAGCCCCGCTTCCGCCGGATCCCGCGGTAACGCACCAGCGCGTCTTGAATCACCTGTTGGATCTCGGTCATG
>JABMRP010000859.1 GCA_013202535.1 Planctomycetota bacterium | reverse complement strand
ATGCGACCCTGGCCGCCAAGCTCGACGCCCATGACTTCGTCGACGAGCATTGCGGCCTGCCCACGGTCGAGGACATCCTCGCCGAACTGGCCAAGCCGGGCCGCGACCCGCGCAGCGAGTTCAAGGTGGCTCAGTTCGCCGAGGGCGTCAACGACCTGGAGGACTTGAAGCCGGGGATGATCCTGGAGGGAGTGATCACCAACGTCACGAAGTTTGGCGCCTTCGTCGACCTGGGCGTGCATCAGGACGGACTGATCCACATCTCGGAGCTTGCCAACGAGTATGTGCGGACCCCCAGCGACGTGGTTTCCGTCGGCGACGTGGTCCGCGTCAAGGTGCTGGAGATCGACCTCCCGCGCCGCCGCATCGCCGCCTCCCGAAAGCAGGCGTGAGCGATCGCGCACCGATCCCCGCGACGCCGGGCCGCATGGTGGATTTCAACGCACCGATTCACACTCCGCGACCTTTCGGGCGTAGAAGGCGTCGGTCAGAAGCCACTCTTCGTAGAGCGCCTTGAGCTGGCGGAGACGGCCGACTACTTGTTTCTTGCTGAACCTCAGCGCCGTCGGGTCCGCCGGTGCAAGCTTGGCCATTTCCTCTTCGCTCAACTCCGGAGCCACTCGCTTCGACGCCGGCTGGTAGGTCGGGTTGTAGACCAAGGCTTGTAGGTTCTCGGCGGGTACGAGATGCCGCCAGAGGAACGCCTGCATGCGGTCTTCGGCGGGCACGGCCTCGTGGGCGACCTCTCCTTGGCCAATCGCCGCGCTACCTTCAAAGGCCAGCGTGACCGGCTCGGCGGTTCTCGCGAGACTTGTTTTCACCCCGACTTTCACCATCTCCTTGTCCCCCGGCAGCGTGACGGCCCAGGACGTGAATCCTTCCGGGGCGTCCTTCAACTGCAACTTGATGGGGCCGTCGAACCCGTCCTTGCGGATCGCGTAGACGTTCAACGAGGCGCCCGATTTGCTCCGCATTCCGGCACTGGACGGCACGACACGCAACTCGAAGTCGGGTCGCGGGGCGCTGATCCGCAGTCGGTAGGCATACTCTGGGCCGCCGGCGCGGGCCGTATCGCCCAGATGAACGAAGTAGGTTCCGTCGGCCGGCAGTTCAATCATCAGGTAGGAGTCGGCGTGGTGGGTGTTCAGCCCTGAACTGACGTCCATGCAATCGTCGTTCAGCGCCAACAGCTTGCCGGTGGCGTCGGTGATCTTGAGCATCGAATCCACCGGCGAATCGAGGCGACGCGCATGGACCTCCGCCACGATCGTTTCACCGGCGCGGCCTTCGATGGCAAACACGTCCCAGTCGTCCCGCCGATCCACGCGCCCGTTGACGATGATCGGAAGCTCCACCTTCTGAGCGTGTACCGCGTCGTCGTTCGATTCCTGGTCGAGGCACTCCGGCAGCGTGTCCAGCGCGAACGGCAGACGGTTGGAAACGAATTTACCCTTGTGCGCGGCGATGAGGTGGACTCCCGGCGGTGCGTTTTTCGGAGGCGGCGCCAATTGGGCCTTCTCGAGATTCCAACCGTTCATCTCGATCGATACCGGCTCGCCTGCGCGGCCCCCCAGCGGGAAGATGCTCGTCACCAGCGGCATCTCGCTGACGGTGACGCGATAGACAAAATCCTCGCGGCCGCGGTAGATGGCGTCGTTGATGCTCAACACATACTCGCCGTCCTCGGGCACCTCGTAGTAGATCGTCGGATCGGGATGGAAGCGAAAGTCGTCGTTGTAGGCCACTTCCTTGCCGTTGGCGTCGTGAAGCGTCAGCACGGGCTGAAACCAGCCGGGCACCGCGTCGGCAATATAGGGGATCAATTGCCGTGCAAAGGTCGACATGACCAGCCGTTGGCCCTTCTTCGCCTCGAAACGGTAGCGGTTCACCTCGCCGGAAGCGATCTGGCCGTTCATCGTGCAGGGTACGGTGACCTGTGCCTCTTCCTCCTCCGCCGGTCGCTTGCGCTGGGCAAGATGCTCCTTGCCGAGCACCTGGAAAAGGCAGATCTTCATGGGCTTCCGGGCGACTTCCGGCACCTGACCGACGTGGAACGGGAGCGGATTGGTCATGCCGCGCTGGGTGACCAGCCGGATTTCCCTCGGGCCGGGTTCCGCGTCGGGAGCGATCGTGACTTCGAGCAACGTAAGCTCGGCGTGGGCAACGACAGCCGGCCGGTTGACCCACATGCCGATTCTCTTCTGGATGCGCGCGATCATCTCCTTCGTGGCCTGATCCGGCTTCTTCTTCGCCTTTTCCCCTTTAGCCACTTCCCGAGTCAGGCCCTTGAGTTGTTCGCGCATGATCTGGACTTCCTGGTTGCTCAGCTTTCGGTAGTACTGCACCACCTTGGCGGTCACACCCTCTCCGGAAACCACGGCATCGTCGACGCCGTACATACGTTGTCCTCCCAGTTGGATCTGAAAGGTCGTGCCCCGCTGGCCGCCGGCGGGGTAGACGTATCCGATATAGGCCGTCTGCTGCGCTTGGGCGTGGAGTGCGGTTGCCAGCAATCCGGCCAGTCCCAACATCGAAAACCGAAAAACTCTACTCATGACCCGCTCCAGTCAATACGCGATGAAAACAATACGCGAAGATAACGCTCGCTACATGATCTCGGTCAACAGCCCGGCCGACTTCACACCCTCCGCCTCGGTGGGCAAGACGTGGGCCTCCAAAGCCAACGGGTGGGGTAGCTTGGCGCCGGCGTCGATGCCGGCCAACTGATAGATGCTGCCCAACAGGTCGGCCGGATAGACGGGCCGGTCCTTCACCTCTTCCCCCTTGTCGGTCGAAGAGCCGACGATCTGGCCGCCTTTGAATCCGCCGCCGGCGACCAGCGCGCTGAAGACTTTGCCGTAATGGTTGCGTCCACCGTTCCAAGGCGGCTGCCAGTCGACCTTGGGCCCGCGT
>JABMRP010000858.1 GCA_013202535.1 Planctomycetota bacterium | reverse complement strand
GTGGCACTGGTGGTCACGGTTCCGTGCGATAGCTACTTCTCGGCCAGATACTCCTCAATGCCTTGCCGATCGGCCGCCCCCAGCGCCGTGTCGTAGACGATGACCTCGGCAATGTCGAAATTGAATTTGTAGCTGCTACTCGTCGGCACGCGCCGCATATCGCCCAAATAGAAGTCGTCGGTGCCGGTGGTGTAGTTGCCGCCGTCATTGAGCACGCCGACGCCGTTGAGGAACTCCTGCACGGACCCAGCGCCAGCGGCGGTCATGATCGACGACCGGACGAAGAACTCCTTCGGATGTGTGTAGCTGCCTGCTCCGACCTTCCCGTTGTCCTTGCGTATCGACGGATCGGCGGCCAGATTGTAGTTGTTGGCCGTATCGCCTTCGAGGTACGCACCAAACCCGACTGGCCGGTTGTCGCTGCTGAGTTGGGTCGTCTTGTAGACGGCAATGATGGACAGATCGCCCGAGCCGCTGCCGCCGAACAGGGCGTCGGCCTTGAGCAACTCGTTGGTCGTGCCACCGAAGTGAACCACGTCGGCCGTCGTGCCGCCGGGAAGAAGGGCCCTGGCGCTCTGTTTCACCGGGTCGTCCTTGCCGGCCAGATTGACTGCGTCATTGCCGGCGGCGCTGCTGTCGGTCCACGTGCTCACGGCCGTGCCGTCGGGCAGACCCAATGCATCGGCCTGGAGCCACAACTTCAGATTCGGCGCAAGACTCGGGTCGTCGGGGAGCGTGATCCCACAAGCTACGCTTGCCATCCCCACCGCAAAAAGCCCCACAATACTTGCCGTGATCCGCATGGTTCTTCCCCCGCGAGATGAGACGTGTGTTTTTCTACGAACGAACCGGCCGAAGGAACTCGGCCCGAAGGAACAAAGGAGCTGGGAGCCTGCCGGGACCCCCCCAAGCAGAAGACCGACTCCGCCCCCAGCATATCCAGCCTGAAGGCGGACTGCAAGATTTTTTCGAGATTTGCCGCAAATTCCTCGCATCGAGATCCCGGCCCGGGGCCTGCCGATCCGGTAACCCGAGGCGTCAGCAAGGGCGGGAAAGCCTGCCTCGCTGATGCTTCGCCCTGACGATTCAGCCACGATCCCGCGTGAAGCCGATCGACTCGGCAGGAGCCGAAGATTGACATTCCCGCCAAGCCGCAAGACAATCGGTAGTACTGGATGACCCCCATTTCCCAGGAGAAACGGCCATGCGTCGGATTGTTGCCGCGATTATTGCGATCTCGATACTGCTGCTCGGGCGGTATGCGACTGGGCCGGCGTATTGTCGTGCCGAAGAAGGGCGGTCCGGGCACACGATCTGCCGGTGCGAGGACGAACCTTCGGAGCATCTTCAGCCGGTCGGCGTCGAGGATCGGGATCGGATGCGACGCCTGATTCGCGAAGGAGCAGAGCTGATCGACAAGGACCGGGTCGTCGACATGGCCGTCCTGGTCGAGCAACTCAAGCGGACCCGCTGCCAACTGGAACTCCCGCCCGCCGAACCGATTGCCGAGGGGCCGGTCGAGGTGTACGCCAAGGCCAAGGCGTCGGTCGTCGTGGTTGCCGGGCTCTATAAATGCGAAAAATGCACCGGCTGGCACGCCACCACGGCCACGGGGTTCGTCATCGCGTCGTCCGGCGCCGTGGTCACCAACTACCACGTGATCAACAACCCGGACAAGAAAGCCATGGTCGTGATGACCAGCAATTGGCAGGTGGCTCCCGTGGCCGAAGTGCTGGCGGCAAGCCGTGCCGACGATCTGGCCATTGTGAGGATCGACGCCAAGGACCTCACGCCGCTGCCCGTGGCCGATGCGTCATCGCCGGCGCCGATCGGCTCGCCGGTCAACGTCATCAGCCACCCCGCCGGCCGATTCTACTTCTATACCACCGGGATCGTCTCCCGGTACATGAAGGTTCGTTCGGCCATGCGGCAAGCCGATACGATGCTGATCACCGCCGACTTCGCCCGGGGCTCCAGCGGCGCGCCGGTGCTGGACAACGGGGGTCGCGTGGCCGCGATTGTCGCCAGCACGAATTCCATCTACTACACCGAGACGGAGGACCAGCAGAAGAACCTGCAGATGGTTTTCAAGGTAGCCATTCCGTCGAAGAGCCTGCGGAAGCTTGTTGAATCGGAGGAGTAGCAAATGTCCGTCTGGAAGCGTTTTTGCACGAAAATCGGCCGGAGAACCCGCCGCTCGGGCAAGCCGGGCCGGCGCGAAATACTCGGCACCTTGGGCTCGCTGCCGGTGCCCGCCGTCCCCTTCTTTTTACCCCCCAGATGACTTGGTTCTGATAGGGTGAATTCATCTACAAGAGGGGTTTATCGGCCTTCGGTAAGAGGTTCCCGACTTTCTGGTCCACAGATCGTTGCGGGGAACCGAGCCACCGATTACACTGATAGGTAGCGTAAGAATAGGCAAGTTATCCGGATTGCGGCAATTAGCGGCACTATTCAGGGGGGCACCCTCCCTGTAAGCCAAACCTACCTGAGATTCCTGCAAGCCGGATGTGCCGGACGTTTTTGATGAATCCCGCGAACATTTGACACCCGCGTCCGAGTTCTCTCGATGTCGAACACCGGTTGGTCCGTGTGTTTCGACCATTTGAGACGCCGTTGCCGCGTGCCAGTACACGCCGGGCAATCGGCCACGGATCTCGGCGCACCAAACAGCTTGGAGAACGAACCATGATCGGACGAATCGCATTTCGAGGCTTGGCCCTGTTGCTGGTCGGCGTGATCGCCGCGGCCGGCGTGACACAGACGCAAGCGGATTTAGTCGGCTACTGGAATTTCGACGATGGCACGGCGGGCGATCTTTCGGCCAACGCCAACCATGGCATCGCCGGTGGTTCGCTCACGTACGAAACGAACACACCCACCAGTAGCGGCTTGTCGATGCTCTCTCACTCCGGGGGCGGCTCGGGCAACGTGCTGACGGTTCCCACCTCGGCGTCGCTGCAGTCGATCAACGACACCCTAACCATCGCCTACTGGATGAATTCAAACCTGGGCGACAACAACGACTGGGTGCGTCTCTTCCAGCAAGGTACCGAAGCAAACGGCCAGCAATCCTGGATGGTCAACCGAAACGGCGGCAACAACGAAGTGAACGTCCGCGTGGACACTACCTCGCAGCACAACCAGAACATCGCCACCGGCGGCCCGGCCCCGTTCGACGAATCATGGCACCACATGGCGATCTCGCTGAATACGGACGCCTGGAGCAAGTACGTGGACGGCGTAAAGGTTTCCACGGGAACGTACAACGGGGGCAACGGCCTGTCCAACTCCCGGCCGCTTTATATGTTCGGAAGAAACGGCGCGGGTGAATATGTCGGCGGGTTGGACGACATTGCCGTCTACAACTCGGCCCTGACCGAAGCCCAGGTTCAACACATCTACACGGGCGGCGATCCGATGGCTTTACCCGCCATCCCGGCCAGCCGCTACCTGATGGACGGCAATGCCAACGATTCGGCCGGCCCGTATGACGGCACGGAGCAGGGCGGCCCGCTTTCGTACGTGGCCAGTCCCATCGGCGGCCAGGCTCTGGATCTCAGCGGCAGCAACCAATACGTCGACCTGACCACGGCCGACAACCTGGGGCTCGGCGGCAACTTCACCGTCTCGGCCTGGGTCAATCCCGACACGCTTGGCGGCGACAAGAGCATCTTGGGGATCGACTCCGGCGGCGGCAATCGGCAGATGCACCTGATCCTCCGCAACGACAAGGCCCTCATGGGCTTCTACGGCAACGACACCGGCGGCAATCGGGTGATCGATACCGACCGCTGGCAACACATCACCTGGCGGTTCCAAGACGGCGAGCAGACGATCTTCGTCGACGGCGTTTGGGATGCCAGTAGCGGCGGACACGCCAACCTGATCCCCGATCAGCCGAGCGACGTCAAGATCGGCCGCTGGGGCGGTGGAAACTACTTCGACGGTCAACTGGACAACGTCAACATCGTCCAGAAGGCAATGAACAACGCCGAGGTTCGGGCCGAGTACCTGGCCGGCGGGACGCACGTCGAAGACTTCGAAGCTAGCGACGGCAAACTGCCCGCCAACTGGTACGTGGGCAACGGCTCCAACGCCATCCGGCTGCGAACCAACGAAAACCCCAATGGGCAGTATGGGTTGGGCACCAGCGGCTCCGAAGGCAGTCCCGACCATATTCGCACGGTGAAGGATTCCAACCATGACAGCAACACGGACACCGCCTGGGGCCCGGTCTTCACGGTCAATGACGACTCGGGGTCGATCCATTTCACGATTGCCGGCGGCAGTCACACGCTGAACACCGGCAGCCAGCGCAACGGCGGAAATGCCGTGGCCCTGTGGGACATTGCGGCCAACGACTTCGTCGGCGGCAAGAACGCCACTCGTAGCGGCAACGGCGCCTCGTACGAGTCGCAGTCGATCTCGCTGTCCGGTTTGGCCGGCAAGGAGCTGGCCCTGGTGCTGGTCGACCGTCAGGAAGGCGGCTGGGCCTGGGGCGGCGTGGATTCGATCACCACCGACCCCGGCGCGATCACACTCAACGGCAGCACCAAGACGGTCTTCTTCGACTACCACTTCGACAACCCCGCCGACTGGATGGGCTGGACGCAGGAAGGCGAGGCCGGCGATCCGGTGAACTTCACCATCGGCAAACGCGGCACGTCCGGGCAGTCCGGCTGGCACGTCAATCTGGCCGGCACGTTCGGCGACGACCGCGGGCATCTCAGCAGCGGTGCCGACAGCGCCCACGGTGGGGAAGAGAATTCCACCGGCGTGCTGCGCAGCCCCAACTTCACCATCGCCGGCGACATCCTTGAGTTCCGCATTAGCGGCGGCAACACGACCGACATGGGCCTGGAACTGGTGCGGGCCAGCGACAACACGGTCTTGAAGACCGGTCGAAGCCAGGACAATAGGAACGAGATGGCCTACGACTACTGGAACATCGGCAGTCTGGCCGGTACCGAGGCGTATCTCCGCCTCCGTGACGAGAGGGACAGCGGCGGCTGGAGCCACATCGAGGTCGACGCGATCCGCATGGTCGACCTGAACGACACCAACCCCAACCCACTGCTGCCGCAGGCCTGGGGCAACGCGCCGATCGCCAGCGTGGTCCACGACGTCCGCAACCCCGGCGAGATCGTCGTCTCGGCCGCTGGTAGCGATATCCAGGGCAACAGCGACAACGGCGGCGGGGCGTTCTTTAGCGAGAAGGTCTCCGGCACGTTTGATGCGGTAGCCCACGTGAGCTTCGACAACGAAACCATCCCCGACGGGTGGACCAAGGCGGGTCTGATGTTCCGCGCCTCCGAAGACGCCAACGCGGCCAACGTCAGCGTGCTGGCCACCGGCAGCAATCGGGCCAATCTGCAATGGCGCGACAGTGCCGGCGGAGGCACCAATTACAGCCAGGCCGGCAGTGGCGATTCCAACAACATCTGGGTCAAGTTCCAGCGTTGGGAGAACGGGCAGGTCTCGGCCTATTGGGCTCCCGACAGCGCCACGATGCCTGTGGATGGCTGGCAGCGATTCGGTGCTGATGCCAATACCAACTTCGACGAGGGCCTGTTGGGACTGGCCGTTACGGCCCACCGAACGGACCGCGTGGCCGATGCCCGATTTAAGGGTTTCGCCGTCAATCAGAGCATGATTATCGATAGCTTCGAGAGCTACGGCGATTCCAACGACGCGATGCGCGAGAAATGGTACGTCAGCGGCGGGTCGTCGACGATTCGCCTGCGCACCAACGACAACCCCGACGGCCAGTACGGTCTGGTAAGCAGCGGCGCCACGGGTAGCCCCGACACCGCGTTGAACGTGTACAACTCCAGCCACGACAGCAACACGGGCATGGCCTGGGGAACCGCCTTCCGAGTTGAGGATGAAACGGCCTACATCTCGCTGAACGTCAACGGCGGCAATCACGCATTGCAGCCCGGCCGACAGCGCGACGGCGGTACCGGCGTGGCTCTCTGGGACGTGGCGGCAAACGACTATGTTCCCGGGACGTTCACAACGAGCGATACGGCCAACAACTACGGTCAGCACGCGATTTCGCTGGCCGGGCTGGAAGGCCGATGGGTGATGCCCGTGCTGGTCGACCGGGAGGCCGGCGGCTGGGGATGGACGGGAGTCGATTCGATCACCGTCGGCGACGGCGCCGTCTCGATGCTCAACCCCGAGTACCCAAGTTACACGGTCCATCTCGACTACAGTTTCGACGAGCAGGCCGACTTTATGGGTTGGCAGCAAGTCGACGGCAACGGCAATCCCGTGGCAATCTCCAGCTTCCAGATCGGCGACTCGCCCGGCAACTTGCTAGCCCGTCATATCAACCAGAAGGGCGTCTTCACCGAGGGCGAGGGCTTCCTGAGCTCCACGACGCAAGCTGGCGGATGGGACAGCCCGACAGGTATCATGCGAAGCCCCGAGTTCACCCTCGATGGCGATATCCTCGAGTTCTACATTGCCGGCGGCGACCGGGACGGCCTGTCCTTCGAGTTGTGGGCCGACGAACTGAACGATGGGAACTTCGTCCTCCAGGAATCCTCCCGCCATCAGGCGGATAACAGCGATTTCGACTACGATTTCTGGGCGATCCGCGATCTGGACGGCCTGACCGGCTATCTCCAGTTGGTCGACAACAACCCGGGCAGTTGGGGACACATCCACCTGGATGCCGTCCGCATGGTCGAGTTCACGACCGTGCCCGAGCCTTCGACGCTGATCCTCGGTGGCTTGGCTGCAATCGCCTTGGCCTTGGCCGGTTGGCGACGCCGCCGCAAGGCCGCGTAAGGCGACCGCGGAACACAACCTGATCGATCCGAGCCGGGTGGTTGCATGACCGCCCGGCTCTTTTTTTGTACCAATGGGGATTCCGACAAGGGTGCCCCAGGCACCCCACGCGCGCCCAGCTTGCCGAACGGCCGCCGTGCCGCTACTATTGGGGAGCGGG